>NZ_DAIPZB010000039.1:0-44123 GCF_036782435.1 Pinisolibacter sp.
GGAACATGGCGGACGTGTCCTCGTGAGGTGGGATCGAAGCGGGCGACGCCCGGGCCTGCCGAGGGACCGACTTCGCATCGGCTGAAGATCGCGGCCGGATCCGTCGAAGCGGCGGCGGGAACGGAGGTCACATCTAGCGCGACATCCGAACTCGTGGAACCCCTTGGTTCGTCCGGTCGCGACCTCCGCGGCCCTTGCCCCTGCGGGCCGATCATCGGTTCGGCGATCACACCGGAAATGAAGAAACGAACCCGTTCGCGTCGGGACATTTCTGTCCCAGCGACGGACGCCGGGCTCGCCGTCGACGGAGATCGGTTACGGCCCGTCGGCGGCCGAATGGGAGGGGTGGTGCCGCGCCCGTCGTCCGTGCCTCGGAATTTGGAACACCGCATTGATCCTACGGTATTTTCCGCCGCTTCCGGGTCGTCGGCGGCGGGTCTATGATGCCGTTCCCGGCGCCGGCGCGAGACGCGCCGCCACCGAACGATCCAGGAGGAGTTCCATGCCGTTCCATCCCGCGACCCTCGCCGAGCCGTGGTGGAAACGCGGCATCTTCTACAATCTCTATCCCTGCTCCTACCAGGACGGCGACGGCGATGGTTGGGGCGACCTCACGGGCATCCGCTCGCGCCTCGATCATCTCGTCCGCCTCGGCGTCGACGGGGTCTGGCTGACGCCGATCTACGTCTCGCCGATGAAGGACTTCGGCTACGACGTCGCCGACCACACCGCCATCGGCCCGTTGTTCGGCACGCTCGCCGAGTTCGACGGGCTCGTCGCCGAGGCCCATGACCGCGGGCTGCGGATCGTCCTCGACTTCGTGGCGAACCACACCTCGGACCGGCACCCGTGGTTCCTGGAGAGTCGCGCCTCGCGCGACAACCGGCGCGCCGACTGGTACGTCTGGCGCGATCCGGCGCCCGACGGCGGGCCACCCAACAACTGGCGCTCGCTGTTCGGCGGCAGCGCTTGGTCGTGGTGCGAGGAGCGGGGTCAATATTGGTATCACGCCTTCCTCGCCGAACAGCCGGATCTTAACTGGCGCAATCCGGCGGTGGCGGCGGCGCAGCACGAGGTGATGCGGTTCTGGCTGGACCGCGGCGTCGACGGGTTCCGGGTCGACGCCATGTGGCACCTGCTCAAGGACCCGGCGTGGCGCGACAATCCGCCCAATCCCGACTTCCGCCCCGGCGAGCCGGCGATCCGCGAATTCCTGCAGATCCGCACCGCCGACCTGCCCGACACCGTCGAGGTGGTGCGCGGCCTCAGGAAGGTCGTCGACGAGTTCCCGGACAAGGTGCTGATCGGCGAGCTCTATCTCGATTTCGAGCGGATCTGCGCCTACTACGGCGAGGCTCTCGACGGCTGCCATCTGCCCTTCAATCTCCACCTGATGATGGACCCGTGGCGGGCCGACGCCGTCGCCGACATGATCCGCACCTACGAAGCGGCTCTGCCGAAGGGCGCCTGGCCGAACTGGGTGATCGGCAATCTCGACAATCCGCGTGTCGCGTCGCGATTCGGGCCGGGACAGGCGCGTGTCGCCGCCATGTTCCTGCTCACCGCCCGCGGAACGCCGTTCCTGTGGCAGGGCGACGAAATCGGCATGACCAACGGCGTCGTGCCGCCCGAGCGGATCCGCGACCCGCAGGAGAAGCAGGAACCGGGACTCGTCGACCACAATCGCGACATCGCCCGCACACCGATGCAATGGGACGCCTCGCCCGGCGCCGGGTTCTCGAGCGGCGAGCCGTGGCTGCCGCTGGCGCCCGACCACGCGTTCCGCAACGTCGAGACCGAGGAGCGCGATCCGAATTCGATCCTGTGGCTGCACCGGCGGCTCGCCGCGCTGCGCCGCGCCCATCCGGCGCTGGCGATCGGCGAGGTCACGGTCCTCGGCGGGGAAGACGACGTCCTCGCCTATGTGCGCAGTCACGGCGCCGAACGCTTCGTCGTCGCTCTCAATTTCTCGCAGACGCCGCGCGCCGTCTCGATCCCGCAGGCCGCTGGCGGGCGGGTGGCACTTTCGACGGGGTCGGACCGCGACGGCGAGACGGTCGGCGAGATCGTCCGCCTCGGCCCCGACGAGGGGGTGGTGATCTCCCTCATCGGCGAAGACCGCCGCGAAGCGGAGACCCGTGATAGTGTCGTTCGATGACGATGTCCGCCCGGCCCACGTCTCGATGCCGGGCAAGGAGGATGTGATGGACCCTCATCCCGCGACCCTGGCGGACCCCTGGTGGAAGCGCGGTATCGTCTATCAGGTCTATCCGTGGTCGTTGCAGGACACGAACGGCGACGGGATCGGCGATATCGCCGGCATCCGATCGCGTCTCGACCATTTCGTCGATCTCGGCGTCGATGCGTTGTGGTTGTCGCCGATCTTCGTCTCGCCGATGCGGGACTTCGGCTACGACATCGCCGACTATTGCGACATCGACCCGCTGTTCGGGACACTCGCGGATTTCGACGCGCTGCTGGCCGACGCCCACGATCGCGGCATCCGCATCCTTCTCGACTTCGTGCCGAACCACACCTCCGACCAGCATCCCTGGTTCCTGGAGAGCCGGTCGAGCCGGGACAACCCGCGCGCCGACTGGTACATGTGGCGCGACCCGGCGCCCGACGGCGAGCCGCCCAACAACTGGCGCTCGATGTTCGGCGGCGGCGGCTGGAAATGGTGCGAGGAACGCGGCCAGTACTGGTATCACGGCTTTCTCGCCGAGCAGCCGGACCTCGATTGGCGCAATCCGGCCGTGGTCGCGGCGATGCACGACGTCCTGCGCTTCTGGCTGAAACGCGGCGTCGACGGCTTCCGCGTCGACGTCATCTGGCATCTGCTCAAGGACCCGCAGTGGCGGGACAATCCGCCCAACCCGGACTACAAGCCGGGCGAGCCCAAGGTGCGCGAGCTGCTGCAGATCCGCACCTGCGACCAACCCGGCATCCTCGATCTGGTGAAGGGCTTCCGCCGCGTGCTCGACGAGTTCCCCGACAAAGTGCTGATCGGCGAGCTCTATCTCGATTTCGACCGGCTCTGCACCTATTACGGCGAGACCCTCGACGGCTGCCATCTGCCGTTCAACTTCCACCTCATCATGGATCCGTGGCGGGCCGACGTGGTCGCCCGCTCGATCGAGATCTACGAGACGGCGCTGCCCAAGGGGGCGTGGCCCAACTGGGTGCTCGGCAACCACGACAACGGCCGCGTCGCCTCCCGCTTCGGGCCGCCGCAGGCGCGCGTCGCCGCCATGTTCCTGCTCACGGCGCGGGGCACGCCGACGATCTTCCAGGGCGACGAGATCGGCCTCGAGAGCGGCGTCATCCCGCCCGACCGGGTGCGCGATCCGCAGGAGAAGCAGGAGCCCGGCCTACCCGGCCACGATCGCGACATCGCGCGGACGCCGATGCAGTGGGACGCCTCGCCGCTCGCCGGTTTCTCCACGGTGGAGCCGTGGCTGCCGCTGGTCCCCGGCCACGAGCGCTGCAACGTCGCGGTGGAGAGCGGCGATCCGCACTCGGTGCTGACGCTGCATCGCCGCCTGATCGCGTTGCGGCGCGCCCGTCCGGCGCTCGCCGTCGGTGACGTCATGGTGCTGACCGGGGCGAACGACGTCCTCGCCTACATGCGCTGCCGCGGCGACGAGCGGCTGCTCGTCGCCCTCAATTTCTCGCACGAGGCGCGCGAGGTGTCGTTGCCCGAGGCGGTCGGCGGGCGTATCGCGCTGACCACCGGCCTCGTCCGCGAAGGCGAAGCGGTGGGCGAAACGTTGTCGCTCGGTCCCGACGAGGGTGTGGTGATCGACATCCTCGGGTGAGGTCGGGCGCCACGGCCGGGGCCGCGGATCCTCTATAGGAAATCCGAATGACCGGGTCCGACTTCCGATCCGCTTGTTCGCGAACCGCGGTTCGCCCGGAGCGACGCGGGGGTTAAGATGTTTCGTCGACCGGACGACGAGGGCGGGTGTCCGTCGCGGCGTCCGCGGCGACGCGATCGCCCACCCTGCCCGTCCCGTTCGAGATCTTCCATGTCCTCGACGCCCGCATCACCGCCGCGCTCCGACCACCCCGGACGCGGGGCGCCGATCGTGCCCTTCGCCGCGGCGCTGTTCGCGGTGCTGCCGATGTCGACCGACATCTACCTGACGGCGATGGTCGATCTCGGGCGCGATTTCGGCGTCGACATCGCCGGCGTGCAGCGGACGATGCTGTCGTTCACCCTCGGGTTCGGGCTCGCCCATCTCTTCATCGGCCGCTTCGCCGACCGGATCGGCCGGCGGCCGACGGCGCTCGTCGGCCTGACGATCTACACCCTCGCCTCGATCCTGGCGGCGTCCGCCCCGAGCCTCGACCTCCTGGTGGCGGCGCGGTTCGTCCAGGGCATGGCGGCGGCGACCGGCCCGATCGTCTCGCGCACCCTGATCCGCGACACGGTCTCGGCCGAAGGCGCCGGCCGGGCGCTCTCCAAGATGGGCGCCTTCGTCGGCATCGCGCCGCTGACCGCGCCGCTTCTCGGCACCTTCGCCGCCCATCTCGGCGGTTGGCGCGCGACGATCGTCGTCCTCGTCCTCTACGGGGCGATCCTCACCACGGTGCTGTGGCGGCGGCTGCCGGAGACGCGACCGGCGGCGGTCGGCGGCGGCGACGGGATCTCGATCGTCGCGGCGCTCGGCCGGCTGGTGCGCCACCGGGTGTTCCTGATCGGGGTGGCGGCGCTGGCCGCCGGCTACGGCATCCTGCTCACCTGGCTCACCACCTCGGGCTTCCTGCTGATCGGCACCCTCGGCATGAGCAAGCTCGAGGCCTCGGCGGTCTACACCATCGGCTCGGCCGGGTTCGTCTCGGGCAGCCTCGTGTCGATGCGCCTCGCCCAGCGACTGCTGCCGCGCCACATCCTCCGCACCGCGGCGGCGCTGCTCATCCTCGGCACGACGATGCCGGCACTCGTGCTGTGGCTCGGCTTCGGCCACTGGGCGGTGATCCTCGTCACCGTCTTCCCTTTCTATTTCGGCTGGGGCATCGGCCAACCGATGGCGATCGCCATCACCATGCAGCCGTTCCCGGAGATGGCGGGTCAGGCCTCGGCTTGGCTCGGGCTCTTCCAGCAGGTCGGCGGCATCGCCCTGTCGCTGGTCGCCGCCCATTTCGGCGGCGGACTGGCGACGCCGCTCACCATGGCGCTCGGCGCGCTGCTCTTCACCGCCGCGGTCTTCGTACCGCCGCCGAAGGTGCGGTGACCCCGGCGGGCGAGGGTGCCGAGGCACCCGATCTCGCGAAGAGTCACGCCACCAGCGCGTCGCCCAGCAAGGTCACCTCGAGGCTCTTCAGGGTCTCGCGGTCGGCGCTGTCTCCGACCAGCAGATCGAAGACCCCGGGTTCGGCACGGGCGACCATGTCGGGGCCGAAGCAGAAGAAATCCTCCGGAGCGAGGATGAAGCGGACGGTGCGGCGCTCGCCGGCGGCGAGGTCGATGGTCTCGAAGCGCTTCAGCTCCATGATCGGCCGGGTGGTGGAGGCGACCCGATCGTGCAGGAACAGGAACACCGTGGTGGCGCCGGCGCGCGCGCCGGTGTTGGCGACGTCGACCTCGACCTCGAGCGGCTCGCCCGCCCAGAAGGTCGCCGCGGCGCGCGGCGCCGAGATGTCGAAGGTGGTGTAGGCGAGGCCGTGGCCGAAGGGCCAGAGCGGGGTGTTGGGGCTGTCGACCCAGCGAGTGGTGAAGTGCTCGCCCGGCGCCCAGGGGCGACCGCTCGGCCGCTCGTTGTAGAAGATCGGGATCTGGCCGACGTGGCGCGGCCAGGAGACCGGCAGGCGGCCGGAGGGCGAGCGGGCGCCCGAGACGATGTCGCCGACCGCCGGACCGGCTTCCGAGCCGAGATACCAGGTGATCAGCACCGCGCCGACCTCGTCGTAGAGCCAGGTCTCGGTCAGTGGCCGGCCGCAGGCGAGGAGCAGGACGACCGGCTTGCCGGTGGCGATCACCTTCCTCGCCAGTTCCTCCTGGCGGCCGGTCAGGCGGATGCGGGTGCGGCTCGCCGCCTCGCCGGTGAGGAGCGCCGGTTCGCCGATGGCGAGCAGCACCACCTCGGCCTTCTTCGCCGCTTCGACGGCGCGGGCGATGTCGGCGTCGTCGGTTTCCGGCGACGGGCCGTCGAGGGCGATGTCGCAGCCCTTCTCGACGATCACTTCGCGATCGGGGAAGGCGGCGGCGATGCCGGCGGCGAGCCCGGTGATCGGCTTCATGTCGGCGAGGGCGAACCACGAGCCGAGCGCCTCGTCGTCCTTGACCGCGGCGTGGCCGATGAGGGCGATCGGCCCGCCGGCCTGTGACAGCGGCAGGAGACCGGCATCGTTCTTGACGAGCACCATGGAGACGACCGCCGCCTCGCGGGCACAGGCGCGGCGATCGACGAGCGGACGGGAGACGCCGCCCTCGACCGAGCCGCGGCCGTAGGGGTCGTCGAAGAGGCCGAGGCGCTCCTTGGCGGCGAGCACGCGGCGCACCGCGGCGTCGATGTCGTCCATCGAGATCAGGCCGCGCTCGAGCGCCGGCTTCAGTCCCTCGGGATAGGCGCTGCTCTGCATGTCGATGTCCATACCGGCCTTCAGCGCCAGCGCCGCGGCTTCGGCGTCGTCGGCGGCGACACCGTGGGCGATCAGTTCACGGATGGCGTCGAAGTCGGAGATGTAGATGCCGTCCCAGCCCCATTTCGTGCGGACGAGATCTGTGAGGAAGCCCTTGTCGCCGGACATCGGCCGACCGGCGATGTCGATGAAGGCCGGCATGATGGCGAGGGTTCCGGCCTTCACCGCCGCTTCGAAAGCCGGCAGATAGGCCTCGTGCAGCATGCGCTCGGAGATGTCGACGGCGGCGTAGTCCCGCCCCGCCGTGCAGGCGCCGTAGGCGACGAAATGCTTGGCGGTGGCGGCGATGGCGTCACGACCGGCGAGGTTCGCGGTCTGGAAGCCTTCGACCTTGGCGCGGGCGAGCATGCAGCCGACGTGCGGATCTTCGCCCGGTCCCTCGATGATGCGGCCCCAGCGGGGATCGCGGGCGAGGTCGAGCATCGGCGCGAAGGTGAGGTGGAGGCCGTCGTCGGCAGCCTCTTCGGCGGCGATGCGGGCGCTCTCCCGCCACACGTCGGGGCGGAAGGCGGCGGTTTCGCCGAGCGGCACGGGGAAAGCGGTGTGATAGCCGTGGATGACGTCGAGACCGAAGATCAACGGGATCTTCAGGCGGGTCTCCTCGACCGCGATCTTCTGCAGCGCATGGATGCGGTCGCGGCCGACGAGGTTCAGAACCGAGCCGCAGCGCGCGGCGCGGACGTCGGCGATGCTGGGATCGGCGGCGGCCTTCGGCCCGGTGACGATGGTGTCGGCGCCGAGTGAGATCATGATCAGCTGGCCGATCTTCTCCTCGAGCGTCATTGCGGAAACGAGTGTCTCGATCCTCGACATGGGGTGCCTCCCGCCCTTCGGTCTTCGCACTCGTCAATCTTGACAGAGAAGGGTCGATATTCGGTGAATCCGTCGCCGCGACGTCACGCCCGCCGGCGCGCGGCGCGCAGGGCCGACATGGCGGTTGAAACGGCGACGCGGGGCAGGCAAAGTCGATGCGAACCCTCCCCGCAGCGTCGGGCGAACCGCCCGACCCCCGGGGAACCGGATCCACCATGACGGCCACGACCTCGTCCTCCGACACCCCCTCCGCTCCCACCGGGAGACCCGGAGTCGCGCCGCTGCCGATGCCCTTCGGGATCTTCGGCCACGTCCGCCAGGTGGTCGGCCGAATGGCCGGTTCGCCGGATCGGCGCGCCCTGTTCTGGCTGGTGGTCGCCCTCGTCGTCGTCATCGTCTCCAACATGGGCGGCCAGCTCTGGCTCAACGACTGGCAAGGCCAGTTCTACGACGCGCTGGAACGGCGCGACTGGCCGGGCTTCGTCACCCAGTCGCTGAACTTCCTGAAGATCGCCGGCACGCTGCTCGTTCTCGTCGTGGCGCAGACCTGGCTCACCGAGATGATCAAGATCCGGCTGAGGTCTTGGCTGACGGAGAACCTGCTCGACGACTGGCTGGTGTCGAAGCGAACCTATCTGCTGACCTTCGCCGGCGAATCGGGCGCCAATCCCGATCAACGCATCCACGAGGACGCCCGGCACTTCGCCGAACTGACGGCCGATCTCGGCGCGAGCCTGTTGCAGGCGACGCTGCTGCTGGTCTCCTTCGTCGGGGTGCTGTGGGTGCTCTCCGAACAGGTGAAGTTCGAGATCGGTGGCAAACTCGTCGCCATCCCCGGCTACATGGTGTGGTGCGCCGTCGGCTTCGCCCTCGCCGGGTCGACGCTGACCTGGTGGGTCGGCCGACCGATGGTCGAGGACAACGCCGCGCGTTACGCCCGCGAGGCGGAGATGCGGTTCGCGCTGGTGAGGATCGGCGAATCGGCGGAGGGCATCACGCTCTACGGCGGCGAGGCCGACGAGCGGCGCACGGTGGCGATGCTGTTCGACAACGTCGTCAAGGCGATGCGGCGGCTCGCCGACGATCTCGCCCGCCTCACCTGGGTCACCTCCGGCTACGGTTGGCTCGCTCTGGTGGTGCCGGTGATCGTCGCCTCGCCCGGCTATTTCGTCGGCGCCATGTCGCTCGGCGGCCTGATGATGGTGGTCAATTCGTTCAATCAGGTGCAGTCGTCGCTGCGCTGGTTCGTCGACAACTTCTCTCGGCTCGCCGACTGGCGGGCGACCTTCGTCCGCATCGAGGCGTTGCACGAGGCGCTCGCCTCGCTCGATCGCCCCAACGGCGTCCACGGACACATCGATTTCGTCGTCGACCCCGACGACGGGCTGGTCTTCGACGACTTCGAACTGGCGCTGCCGAGCGGCCGCGCCGCCTTCGAGAAGCCCTCGCTCGGCATCACCGCCGGCGAGCGGGTGCAGATCTTCGGCGAACCGTCGGCCGGCAAGTCGACGCTGTTCCTGGCGCTCGCCGGCCTGTGGTCGCGCGGCAACGGCACCATCCGCCTGCCGCCGCGCGATCGCATCGCCTTCGTACCGGAGCGCCCCTACTTCCCGCTCGGGTCGCTGCGCGAGGCGCTGGCCTATCCCGAACAGGGCGACAGTTTCGAATCGCGGGCGATGGAGACGGCGCTCGACGCGGTCGGCCTGCGGCGTCTGGCGAGCTGCCTCGACGACGTCGAACGCTGGGACAAGCGGTTGTCGACCGACGAACAGCAGATGCTCGCCTTCGCCCGGGTGCTGATCCACAAACCGGCGTGGATCATCATGGACGACGCCACCAGCGACCTCGACATCACTCAGACGCGGCGGATCTTCGAGGCGATCGACATGCTCGCAGGGGTGACCGTCGTCTCGCTGACCCGGTCGGAGGATCTCGGCGACTTCTTCCACCGCTCGGTGCGCCTCGGCCGTCGACCGCGGATCTCCGGCTGGCGGGCGCGGCCGGTGGGCGCGCAGGGGTGAAGGCGGCGCGGTCGTCGGGAACGCGTCGCCGTCCGCAGAGCGATTTCATTCAAGACGGGAGGTGCGGGACGTGGCAGCATCGGCCACGATGACCACGGCCCCGTCGACCCATGACCACGAGGTGCCGCCGCTCGCGCCCGGCGAGACGGCGCGCTATTTCGTATCGCCGCGCTTTCCCGATCTCGACTGCCTGACCGCGACCTTCACCACCCACACCTATTCGCCACACACCCACGACACCTACGTCATGGGATCGGTCGGCGCCGGGGTCGAAGTGTGGAACGCGCGCGGCCGCAAGCACTATGCCGGCGCGGGCGATCTGCTCTTCAATCTGCCGCTCGACGTCCACGACGGCATGCCGTGGGAGGGCGGCTATTCCTACCGCATGACCTATCCGAGCGAGGCCTTCCTCACGGCGTTGGCCACCGAGGTCTCCGGCAGGCGAGCGACGACGCCGTTCTTCCGCGACAGCGTCGTGCACGATCCGCGCGGCTCGGCGCTGTTCGAGACGGCCCACCGGCTGCTCGAGAGCGGGCACGACGGGCTGGCGGCGGAGGAGATGTTGATCGAGGCCTACGCCCATGTCCTCGACCACCATGCCGGTGTCGGCCTCGTGCGGACGGGCCGCGAGGGCGGACCGGTGGCGCGGGTGATGCGGGAGATCGAAGAGCGCTACCGCCAGGATCTCAGGCTCGCCGATCTCGCGCGCCTCGCCGGGCTCTCCACCCATCATCTGATCCGCGCCTTCCGCCGCGAGGTGGGGCTGACGCCGCACGCCCATCTGATCGGCGTCCGGGTGCGCCGCGCCCGCGATCTGCTGCGCGCCGGCGAGATGCCGGCCGCGGTGGCGAGCGCCGTCGGTTTCGCCGATCAGGCGCATCTGACCCGGGTGTTCAAGGCGCGCATCGGCGTCCCGCCGGGCGCCTACCGTCGCGCCGTGATCGAGACGGGACGATTTCGTTCAAGACCGGCGGGGTCGCCGGCGGCATCGTCGCCGGCATGAACACCCGTGACACCCCTTCCGCCGCCGCCGAGATCCGCCAAGCGATCGTCGACATCACCCCGGCGATGGTCGCCGCCGCGCCGATCGGCCTGCTCTACGGGGCTCTGGCCACCGCCGAGGGCATGAGCGTCGTCGACGTGCTCCTGACCTCGGCGCTGGTCTTCGCCGGCGGGGCGCAGTTGGCGGCGGTGCAGATCTGGTCCTATCCGGTGCCGATCGCCGCCCTGCTGGTCTCGACCCTGCTGATCAACGCTCGCTACATTCTGATGAGCGCGTCGCTGGCGCCCAAGGTGGCGCATCTGCCGCTTCTCGGCCGCATCCTCGGCTTCCACGTGCTCGCCGACGAGAACTGGGCGATGTCGGAGCGCCGCGCCGGGGGTGGGCGAATCTCGGCCCCGTACTTCTTCGGCATGGGCGCGGTGTTCTGGGTCAACTGGATGAGCTTCTCCTTCCTCGGAGCGCTCACCGGACCGCTGATCGGCGATCCGACCCGCTTCGGCGCGGACTTCGCCTTCACCGCGATGTTCATCGCGCTCACCGCCGGCTTCGCCAAATCGCGGACGTCGGTGATGGTGATCGTCGCGGCGGCTCTGGCGGCGGCGGGGACGCATCTGACGGTCGGTGCGCCGTGGCACGTGCTCGCCGGGGCGCTCACCGGCATCACCGTGGCGGCGATCCTCGATGGCGGAGAGGCGGCGCGATGAGCGACCAGACCGCCACCCTCCTCGCCATCCTCGGCATGGCGGCGGTGACCTTCGGCTGCCGCATCTCCGGGCTGCTGCTCGGGCCGCGGTTCCGGCCGACCGGGCGGCTCCGCGCCGCCTTCGACGCCATACCGCCGGCGGTGCTGACGGCGGTGATCGCGCCGACCGTGCTGGTCACCGGCTGGCCGGAGACCCTCGCCGCGGCGGCGACGATCGTCGCCGCCTTCCGCGCGCCGATGCTCGCCACCATCGTCACCGGGGTGGTCGCGGTGGTGGCGCTGCGCCACGGGCTCGGCTGAGAAGGTCAGCGCGCCGCGCGCGCCCGGAACGCCGCGACCATGGCGTCGAACGCCGGCTTCGGTTGCAACGCGCGATCGAAGGGCAAGGGCCGGGCGTCGGCGCCGTGGACGTCGCGGTAATGGCTGAAGCCGTCGGCGAGTTCCCAGGTGATGACGGTCGTCACCTTCGGCTCGCCGAGGGCGGTGTCGAGCACGACGCGATAGACCTCGGCGACGCGGGCGTCGCGTTCTTCGGCCGAGCCGGGGAAGATGTGATCGTCGACGTCGAGCTCGGTGATCCAGATCTCGACGTCGCGGGCGGCGAGGTCGGCGAGGAAGCGCCGCCAGCCGACCGGATCGAAGGGGCGGCCGCGGGTGATGTGGCCCTGCAGGCCGACAGCGTCGATGCGCAGGCCGGCGGCGCGGATGTCGTCGACGAGGCGCAGCAGGCCGGCGCGCACCGTGAGGCCGAGGTGGTCGCCGGATTCGGTGAAGGCCTCGTTGAGCACCAGTTTCGCCCCCGGATCGGCCTTGGCCGCAGCGCGGAAGGCGGCGAGGACGTAACCGGGGCCGAGGGCGTCGTACCAGGGGCCGCCGCGGAACCCACCCTTGTTGCCGTGGTCGGGCCAGAAGGGCTCGTTGACCACGTCCCAGGAGTGGATGCGGCCGGCAAAGCGTTCCATCACTTCGCCGACGTGGCGATCGAGCCAGGAGGCACGACGCTCGCGCGACAGCGCCTTCAGCCAAGCCGGCAGGTTCTCGTTCCAGATCAGCGTGTGGCCGCGGACGGGGATGCGGGCTTCCTCGGCGAAGCGGACGAGCCGCTCGGCGCCGGAGAAATCGGCCTCGGGGCCGCGAGGGCGCAAGGCGTCGAACTTCATCGACCAGTCGGTCGTCAGGATGCGCGCCTCGCGGCGCAGCAGGTCGCCGTAGGCGCGATCGTCGACGGCGTCGCGGTCGAAGGCGGAGCCGAAGGTGACGCGGGCGCGGGCGGCGGCGTCGCCGAGCGTCGTCGCGGCGAGGGCGCTGCGGCCGGGAAGGCCGGCGGCGAGGGCGGCGAGGGACCCGGTCAGGAGATCACGACGACGCATCGGCGGTGTCCTCCACGGCGACATCGGCCGGTCAACCGAACTGGACCTCGTGCAGGCGGGCGTAACGACCGCGGGCGGCGAGCAGATCGTCGTGGCGGCCCTGTTCGACCACCCGGCCGGACTCGATCACGCAGATCTTGTCGGCGCGCTGGATGGTCTGGAGACGGTGGGCGATGACCAGCGTCGTCCGGTTCTTCGACAGTTCGGCCAGCGCTTCCTGAATCGCCCGTTCGCTCTCCGTGTCGAGGGCCGCCGTCGCCTCGTCGAGGAGCAGGATCGGGGCATCTTCCAGAATGGCGCGGGCGATGGCGATACGCTGGCGCTGGCCGCCGGAGAGCTGCAGTCCGTTCTCGCCGACCGGGGCGTCGTATCCATCGCGGAAGCCGACGATGAAGTCGTGGGCGTACGCGGCACGGGCCGCCGCCTCGATCTCGGCCCGGCTGGCGCCGGGTCGGCCGAGGGCGATGTTTTCGGCCACGGTGCCGGCGAAGAGGAAGACGTCCTGGCTGACGATGCCGATCCGGTGGCGCAGAGACCGGCGCGACACGGCGTCGATCGCGGTGCCGTCGACGGTGATCGAGCCGGACCGCGGATCCCAGAAGCGCAGCAGCAGGGCGAAGATCGTCGACTTGCCGCCGCCCGAGGGGCCGACCAGCGCGGTGGTCCGGCCCGCCTCGGCGACGAGGGAGAGGCCGTTCAGCACGTCCTCGCCATCGCGGTAGGCGAAGCGCACGTCGGCGAATTCGACCCGGCCGCCGGCGACGGCGAGCTCGGGCATGTCGGCCGCCTCGGCCTCGCGCGCCGGCTGGCCGAGGAACTCGTAGAGGAGGCCGACGCCGACGAGATTGGCGGAGAGTTCGACATGGACGCGGGCGAGCCGCTTGGCCGGCTCGTAGGCGAGCAGCAGAGCGGTGATGAAGGAGAAGAAGGTGCCGGGGGTCGCGCCCGAGGCCACCACCCGCCAGCCGCCGTAGAGGATGACGCCGGCGACGGCGAAGCCGCCGAGGGTCTCCATCAACGGCACCGAGCGGGCGCCGACGCGGGCGCGCTTGTCGGCGGCCGCCTGAACGGTGGCGATCTGGCCTTCCATGCGGGTGCGGAACAGGTCCTCGAGGCCGAAGGCCTTGACGACGCGGATGCCGCGCACCGTCTCCTGCATGGTCTCGAGCACCGCCATGCCACCGGCGAACTCGGAGCGCATGATCTTCTTGGCGCGTTTCACCAACCCCTGCACGCCCCACACGGCGAGCGGCATGACGATGCCGCCGACGATCGACAGCATCGGATCCTGGACGATCATCACGGTGACGAGGCCGAGCAGCGACAGGAAATCGCGGCCGGCGACGGTGATGAGGGCGTTCAGCACCTGCGCCGAGGAGGTGGCGACGAAGGACAGACGGCCGACGAATTCGGAGGTGTGGCGCTCGGCGAAGAAGGGCACGTCCATCGCCAGCATGTGGCCGTAGAGGCGGCGCTGGACCGAGGCGACGATGGCGTTGGCGATGCGGGTCAGGGTGATCTGCTGGCCGTAGGTGGCGAAGCCCTTGACGGTGTAGAGCACCACCACCGCCCCCGACAGCATCCAGATGGCGCTCTGGTTGCGGGCGATGAACACCTCGTTGATGACGTCGCGCATCAGATAGGCGGAGAGCGAGGTGGTCGCCGCGATCATCGCCATGAAGACGAAGGCGAGGAGATAGCCCTTCCAGTGGGCGCGGCCCTGGTCGGCGACGAGGCGGCGGAGCAGGGCTGGGGTTTCGGCGGGCGGCGCCGGGCGAGCCACGGACTCGGGCATGGAGTTCCTGAACGGGAGTTCCGGTACGACGGTCGGCCGCGCACGGCGCGGCGTTTTCCTCGCCTCAATGGCGCAGATCGCCGCCGAGGGCAATCGTGCCCCGGCGTCGCATCGGCCTTTTCTCGCCGATTCGGTCACCCGCGCGGCGGCGCGGCGCGTCGGGCCGCACCCGAAGGCCCGTCAGGCGGAGGCTCGGGCGTCCTCGAGCACCATGCCGGCCCCCTTCTCGGCGATCATGATGGTCGGCGAGTTGGTGTTGCCGGAGGTGATCGCCGGCATGATCGAGGCGTCGATCACCCTGAGCCCCTCGACCGCCCGAACCCGGAGGCGCGCGTCGGTGACGGCGAGCGGGTCGGAGGCGAGGCCCATCTTCGCGGTGCCGACGGGATGGAAGATGGTGGTGCCGATGTCGCCGGCGGCCTTCACCAGTTCCTGGTCGGAGGTCAGCTCCGCCTTCGGCAGGAAGGCCTCGGGGCGGAAGCGAGCGAGCGACGGGGCCTCGGTGATGCGGCGGGCGAGACGGATCGAATCGACCGCCACCCGGCGGTCCTCGTCGGTCGAGAGATAGTTCGGGGCGATCGCCGGAGCGTCGGCCGGGTTGGTCGAGCGGGCGTGGATCGAGCCGCGCGAGGTCGGGCGCAGGTTGCACACCGAGACGGTGAAGGCCCCGAAGGGGTGCATCGGCTCGCCGAACTTGTCGAGCGACAGCGGTTGGATGTGGAACTCGATGTTCGGGGTGGCGAAGTCGGACGACGAGCGTGTGAAGGCGCCGAACTGCGACGGCGCCATCGCCAACGGGCCGCGGCGGAAGAGGGCGTATTCGACGCCCATCCAGGCACGTTTGAGATAGTTGCGGTAGTCGGTGTTGAGGGTGCGGGTGCCGGAGATCTTGAAGATGGTGCGGAGCTGCAGGTGGTCCTGCAGGCTCTCGCCGACGCCGGGGACGTCGGCCACCACCTCGACACCGAGGCGCTTCAACCGCTCGGCCCCACCGACGCCGGAGCGCTCGAGGATCGCCGGGGAGGCGACGGCGCCGGCGGCGAGGATCACCTCACCGAGCGCGGCCACCCGCTTCTCGACCCCGTCCTTGCGATAGGCGACGCCGACGGCGCGCTTGCCCTCGAAGAGGACGCGGTCGGCGAGGGCGCCGGTGATCACCGTGAGGTTCGGTCGATCGAGGGCGGGTTTCAGGAAGCCGCGGGCGGCCGACCAGCGCCGGCCGTTCTTCTGGTTGACCTGGAAATAGGAGGATCCCTCGTTGTCGCCGCCGTTGAAGTCGGCGACCTTGGGGATGCCGCATTCGGCCGCCGCGTCGGCGAAGGCGTCGAGGATCTCCCAGCTCATGCGCGCCTTGTCGACGCGCCACTCGCCGTCGGCGCCGTGGTTCGCCGAAGCGCCGAGATAGTGGTCCTCGTGCGACTTGAAGACCGGGAAGACGTCGTCCCAGCCCCAACCTTCGAGCCCCATCTGGCGCCAGCCGTCGTAGTCGGCGGCCTGACCGCGCAGGTAGAGCATGGCGTTGATGGCGGAGGAGCCGCCGAGCACGCGCCCACGCGGATACTTGAGCCTGCGGCCGTTGAGGCCGGGATCGGGCTCGGTCTCGAAGCACCAGTCGGCGCGCGGATTGCCGATGGCGAAGAGATAGCCGACGGGGATGTGGAACCAGATCCAGTCGTCCTTGCCGCCGGCCTCGAGCAGCGCGACCCGGGTCTTCGGGTCGGCGGAGAGCCTGTTGGCGAGGACGCAACCGGCGGAGCCGCCGCCGACGATGACGTAGTCGAAGGTCTCCATGCGGTCCTCTCCCTGCGGTGCTTCTCGGTGGGCGCTCTTCGCGTGCGGGAGAGGCGAGAGCCGGCGCGTTTCCGCCGGCCCGGCGGCTCGGAGCCCCCCCTCCCTGTCCCTCCCCCTCCAGGGGGGAGGGAACGATGTGGCACCTGCCGTCGTAACGCTCGTTCCGTGGACTCTCGACGCGCGGCACGTGCGGTCGGGGAGCGAATTCGAGCCGACTACAGTGGTCGTTTCGAGCGTCCCCGCCCCCCTCGACGGGGAGGGGCAGTGAGGGGAGCCGGGCGCTCGATCGATCTCGCTCCCTGCGCGACCCTCACACGATCACTTCATCGTCGGAATGACGAAGTCGGCGCCGGCGCGGATGCCCGAGGGCCAGCGCGAGGTGACCGTCTTGGTCTTGGTCCAGAAGCGGAAACCGTCCATGCCGTGCTGGTTGAGGTCGCCGAAGGACGAGCGCTTCCAGCCGCCGAAGGTGAAGTAGGAGAGCGGCACCGGGATCGGCACGTTGACGCCGACCATGCCGACCTCGACCCGGGCGGCGAAGTCGCGCGCCGCGTCACCGTCCTGGGTGAAGATGGCGGTGCCGTTGCCGTATTCGTGGGCGTTGATCATGCCCAGCGCCTCTTCGTAGTCGTGGGCACGGACGATCGACAGCACCGGTCCGAAGATCTCCTCCTTGTAGATCTTCATGTCGGTGGTGACGTGGTCGAAGAGACAGCCGCCCATGTACCAGCCGTTCTCGTAGCCCTGCATCTTGAAGCCGCGGCCGTCGACGAGGAGCTTGGCGCCCTCCTTCACGCCGAGATCGACGTAGCCCTTGACCTTGTCGAGGTGGGCGGCGGTCACCAGCGGGCCGAAATCGGCGCCGGCGTCGGTCGAGGGGCCGATCTTGAGGCTCTCGACGCGGGGGATCAGCTTCTCGATCAGGCGCTCGGCGGTGCCGGCACCGACCGGAACCGCGACCGAGATCGCCATGCAGCGCTCGCCGGCCGAGCCGTAGCCGGCGCCGATGAGGGCGTCGACGGTCTTGTCCATGTCGGCGTCGGGCATCACCACCATGTGGTTCTTGGCGCCGCCGAAGCACTGGGCGCGCTTGCCGTTCGCGGTGGCGCGCGAATAGACGTAGTGGGCGATCGGGGTCGAGCCGACGAAGCTCACCGCCTTGATGTCGGGGTCGTCGAGCACCGCATCGACCGCTTCCTTGTCGCCGTTGACGACGTTGAAGATGCCGGCCGGCAGACCCGCTTCCATCCAGATCTCGGCGATCATCATCGGCACGCCGGGATCCCGCTCGGACGGCTTCATGATGAAGGCGTTGCCGGCGGCGATGGCCGGGCCGCACATCCACAGCGGGATCATCGCCGGGAAGTTGAACGGCGAGATGCCGGCGACGACGCCGAGCGGCTGGCGCATCGAATAGAGGTCGATGCCGGGGCCGGCGTCGGTGGTGTATTCGCCCTTGAGCATGTGCGGGGCGCCGATCGCCACCTCGATCACTTCGAGGCCGCGCTGCAGGTCACCCTTGGCGTCGAGGATGGTCTTGCCGTGCTCGCGGGCGAGCCGGTCGGCGATCTCGTCGGCGCGGGCGTTGCAGATGTCGAGGAACTTCATCAGCACGCGGGCGCGACGCTGCGGATTGACCGCCGCCCATTCGCGCTGCGCGGCCTTGGCGTTCTCGACCGCGGCGCGCAGTTCGGCGGTGGTGGCGAGAGCCACGGTGGCGATCTGCTCACCGGTCATCGGCTGCCAGATCGGCGCGGTGCGTCCCGAAGTGCCGGCGACCGCCTTGCCGCCGATGAAATGTCCGTACTCGCGCATGAAATCCTCCCGTCAGGGGCTTTTCGTTCCAGGTGGCGGCGACAATAGTATGGACAAATCGCCACATCCACGGATCATGTCGCCCATATCCCGTGGCGAAATGCTCATACGCGTCACAGATGTCGGAGGCCACCGTCCTTGACCACCCGCTTCGACTGGAACGATCTCCGCTATTTCCTCGCCGTGGCGCAGCAAGGGACGCTGACCGGCGCGGCGCGGCGGCTCGGCACCGACCACGCGACGGTCAGCCGCCGGGTGGCGGCGCTCGAGCGGGCGATCGCGGCGAAATTGTTCGAGCGAGCGCCGCAAGGCTACTTCCTCACGCTCTCGGGCGAACGTCTGCTCGCCCACGCCGAGGCGATGGAGGCCCAGGCGACGGCGGCGACCGCGGAACTGGGGCGGCCGGAGGTCGGGGTCACCGGCACGGTGCGGATCAACAGCCTCGAGGGCTTCGGCAACGTCTTCCTCGCGCCGCGTATCGGCCGCTTCGCCGAGAAGCACCCGCAGCTGCGGCTGGAACTCGTCACCATCCAACAGATCGTGGCGCTGTCGAAGCGCGAAGGCGACGTGGCGATCGGTCTGGCGCCACCGAAGGAGAGCCGCTTCGTCACCACCCGGCTGACCGACTACGATCTCGGCCTCTATGCCGCGCCGAGCTACCTCGAGCGGCACGCGCCGATCCGCCGCCGCGGCGACCTCGTGCACCACGCCTTCGTCGGCTACGTCGACGATCTCGTCTTCACCCGCGGTCTCGACTATCTCGACGAGGTGCTGCCGGGCCTCAAGGCACGCATCCAGTCGTCGTCGCTGACGGCGCAGATGACCATCACCGAACGCGGCCACGGCATCTGCGTGCTGCCGTCGTTCATGGCGGCGGAACGGCCGGGTCTGGTGCCGGTGTTGGCGCAGGAGGTGCGGCTGACCCGCAGCTACTGGCTCTTCACCCACGCCGATCTCGCCGACACGGCCCGGGTCAGGACCGTGACGCGCTTCATCCAGGAAGAGATCGCGGAAGATCGCACCTGTTTCTCGGTGGACGGGCGCACCGGTGGGGCTCAGTCCTCGCCGCAGCCGCCGCAGTAGAGCCCGTGCAGGGTCTCGAGAATCGACTTCACCTCGTCGCCGGCGAGCGAATAGAAGATCGACTGGCCGGCCCGGCGGGTGGTGACGTAGCCCTTGTGGCGCAGCACGGCGAGGTGCTGCGACAGCGCCGACTGGCTCAGCCCGACGGCTTTCTCCAATTCGCCGACCGGCCGCTCGCCGTCGACGAGCTGGCACAGGATGAGGAGGCGGCGGGGGCTACCCATCGACTTGAGGAGCGCCGCCGCGCGTTCGGCATTGGCTTCGAGTTCGACGATGTTCATCAGGCTACGGCCGCCCCTTCCGGACGTCTTCTCGTTCGCGGGATGCGGTCGGCCGCGCCTCCCCAGTGATGACGCCATCCGCGGATGCGCATGCGCCCCTCATACGGATGATCAACTACGGACACTGCCTTACCCGGACTCGTCTGACAAGAGTTCGCAAATGCAAAAAACAGAATCCGCGCATATACTGACACAACCGTTTCGAACTTATCGGCGACTCCGAGAAATCCCTTTTCAGCAATGGCATAGTAGGCGAAGAAATTTTCCCTCGATCGTAGCAATTTGATATTTCAATTTGCGTCTCGTGACCACGCCGGCGCCGAGCGCCGCTCGAGCGCCGCTCGAGCGTGCGCGACGCCTGCCGAAATGGCACATTCGCTGGGATTTCGAGCGGTCGTACGCGGCGCCCGATCCGGGACGATCCGCCCGAATTCGCCCTCTCGCATCGCACGGCCGGCCCGGCGATCCGACTCATACCAAAGGCCGAAGGTGCTGACGCACCCGGCCTTCGAACACACGCGAATTTCTCTTTTTCGTCAGAGATATGAGAAATTCGCGTCAGGAATACCATCGGTCATTTCCAATGACCGATGGTATCAACCGCCGCGCCGCGACAGCGCGTCGTCGGTGAAGGCCTCGCACAGGGCGAGGGCGTCGGCGGCGCGGTAGCTGCCGGGATCGAGGCATCCCTGCAGCCACAATCCGTCCATCAGGGCGGCGAGGCCGAGGGCGGTGTGACTCGGATCGAAAGCAGGGTCGGCGGCGGCGCAAGCGGCCAGTTCGCGCTCGATCGACCCGCGGTAGTCGGCCCACATGCGTTTCTGGATCGACTTGAGCGGTTCGGCGTGCGGCAGGAGGCTCCAGAACACCACCCAGATGCGCAACAGCCGCGGGTCGAGCACGGCGTCGGAGAAGATCGCGGCGAAATAGGCCGAGAGCCGGCGGCGGGGTTCGCTCTCGCGTTCGACCCGCGACATCACCTCGGCCAGGAGATCCTTCGACAGTTTCTCGTAGGCTGCGCCCACCAGCGCTTCGATGCCGTCGAAGTGGTGGTTGACGAGACCGGCCGAGACGCCGGCTTCGGCGGCGATGCGGCGGACCGAAACGCCGGCGTGCCCCTGCTCGGCGAGGCAACGCAACGTGGCCTCGACGAGATCGGCGCGGCGGTCTTCCGGCAGGGCCCGGCGATATTTCGGTGACTGCACGGGCGGCGATCTCCTCGCGGACGCCGGCGGGAGGCGGATCCGGCGGCGTGCCGGCCCCTGCTCTCGACGGTCAGGGACGTTCCCAGGTACCGGCGATCTGTTGGCCGAAGCGGACGATGGTGCGGGTTCCGTCCTCGCTCTTGCGGACGTTGAAGCACTTCTCGCGGTTGGACCCCGACCAGCGCGAGCAATAGCCTTCGGCGATGACCCGCCAGAAGCCGACGACCGGCTTGGGCTTCTTGCCGGCCATGGCCAGACGAGAAGCCTTGCCGTCGGGAGTGAAGACCATACGGAACGCGGTGCCGTCGGGTCCGGTGGCGACGAAGGGACGGCCGTCGAACCAGATCTCCTTGATCTGCTCGCCGCTCATCTTCTCCGGCATGCCGTGGCGGTCGAGTGCCGGTTTCTGCGGCGCCGGAGCGGCCGCCGGAACCGCCACCGGCGCGGGCGCGGGCGCGGGCGCGGCGGGCGCGACAGGACTCGGCGCCGACTGCTGGGCGAGCGCCGGCGCGAGCGAGACGCCGAAGGCGGCGAGGGCGACGAGGCCGAAACGGCGGTGCGAGGACGGAGCACGAGGGGTCATCGGATCTTCTCCTCGATCGGCCGTCGACGGTCGGAGAGCGGCGGCGGCGAACGACGCCGTCGCCGGCTCACAGCATCGACGGCAGGACGCGGTCGGGGGGACGGTGGCCATCCTGGTACGTCTTGATGTTGATGATCACCCGTTCGCCCATGTCGACGCGGCCCTCGATCGTCGCCGAACCCATGTGGGGCAGGAGGACGACACGCTTGCAGCGCACCAGCTTGGGGTTGACGGCGGGTTCGTGTTCGAAGACGTCGAGCCCGGCGCCGGCGAGCTCACCGGCTTCCAGCATGCGGGCGAGGGCGTTCTCGTCGATCACCTCGCCACGGGCGGTGTTGACGACGAAGGCCTCGGGGCGAATCAGTTTGAGGCGGCGAGCCGACAAGAGATGGTAGGTCGCCGGGGTGTGCGGGCAGTGGATCGAGATGACGTCCATGCGGGCGAGCATCTGATCGAGGCTCTCCCAATAGGTCGCCTCCAGCCCCTCCTCGACCGACGCCGGCAGCCGGCGACGGTTGTGATAGTGGATCGACATGCCGAAGGCCTGGGCCCGGCGGGCGACCGCCTGACCGATCCGACCCATGCCGATGATGCCGAGGCGCTTGCCGTTGATGCGGTGGCCGAGCATCCAGGTCGGCGACCAGCCGTTCCAATCGCCGTCGCGAATCACCGCCATGCCCTCGGCGACACGGCGCGGCACGGCGAGAATCAGCGCCATGGTCATGTCGGCGGTGTCCTCGGTGAGGACGCCGGGAGTGTTGGTGACGGTGATGCCGCGATTGAGCGCGGTCTGGACGTCGATGTTGTCGACGCCGTTGCCGTAGTTGGCGATGAGGCGCAATTGCGGGCCGGCCTGGGAGATCACCGCGGCATCGATGGTGTCGGTGACGGTCGGCACCAACACTTCGCAGCTCTTCACCGCCTCGACCAACTCGGCCTGGCTCATCGGGTGATCATCGACGTTGAGACGGGCGTCGAAGAGCTCGCGCATCCGGGTCTCGACGACGTCGGGAAGACGCCGGGTGACGATCACCGAGGGTTTGCTCTTCGGCATGGACTGCAGCTCCCACCACGTTTCACCGTGCATCCGACGCGTGCCGCGGGCACCGTTCCCTCCGAAGGTTCCGACCCTCGGAAGGCGAAAGGCGCCGGTGCGATCACCCGTTGAAGTGTCCTTAACCACGGCGACGCAGAGTCGTCGCGAGGCGCACTCCCCGCACTTCCGTTCTGTCTAGCAGATGCCTCGCAAATGACAATTCGTCGAGGAACCTACCTTTCGTCGCGATCGGTGGCGACGATCGCAGGACGTGGTAGACAACCCGGAACGCCGAACCTCCCCATTCCGTCGGAAGATCCATGAATTTTCGTGCCCGAGCCTTCGCCGCCGCCCTCCTGATCGCCCTGCCGACGGCGGCGGCGCCCGCCGTCGCGCAACAGGCCGTCGGTCCGAGCGGGCTGCCGCTGCCGCGCTTCGTCTCCACCAAGTCGTCGCCGGTCAACGTCCGCCAGGGTCCGAGCAAAGACCACGAGATCGCCTGGACCTTCGTCAAGGCCGGGGTGCCGGTCGAGATCACCCAGGAATTCGACGTGTGGTTCCACATCCGCGATTCGGAAGGCGCGGAGGGCTGGGTGCAGAAGACGCTGTTGTCGGGCAAGCGCACCGCGCTCGTCACCCCCTGGGAGAAGACCGGCAGGACGCCGATGCGGGAGAAGGGCGAGGCCGGGGCGCGGATCGTCGCCGAGGTCGAGCCGAACGTGCTGCTCGAGGTGGCGGAATGCACCGGGCGCTGGTGCCGGGTCTCCGGCGGCGGCGTCAAGGGATGGATCGAGCAGGGACGCGTCTGGGGCGCCTATCCGAACGAGGTGTTCCGGTGAGCGCCGAACGGGAGCCGATGCCCGCGACGATCGTCCGCGACGCCGAGGACGGCGATCTCGAAGCGATTCGGCGCATCTACAACGTCGCCGTCGCCGAAACCACGGCGATCTGGAACGAGACCCTGGTCGATCTCGACGACCGCCGGCGCTGGGCCGCGGCGCGACGGGCGCTCGGCTATCCGGTTCTGGTCGCGGAGATCGACGGCGAGATCGCCGGCTACGGATCGTTCGGCGACTTCCGCGCCTTCGACGGCTACCGCCACACCTGCGAGCATTCGGTCTATGTCGACGAGCGCTTCCGCCGCCGCGGCGTGGCGCGGGCTCTCGTCGTCGAACTCGAGGGCCGCGCGGCGGCGCTCGGCAAGCATGCGATGATCGCCGGCATCGAAGCCGGCAACGCCGCCTCGATCGCACTGCACACCGATCTCGGCTTCGTCGAGGTCGGGCGTCTTCCCGAGGTCGGGCGCAAATTCGACCGCTGGCTCGATCTGGTCTTCATGGAGAAGATCCCGGGCGGGTGAGGTCCACCCGGTCCATTGGTCGAAGAACGCGAGAATGTGACCGAAAACCGCCGGATCATCGACCTTCGCACGATTGTCCGTATGCTCCGCGCATGCGATGCATCGCGCATGTCGCACCGCACCACCGCCAATCGGCTCGCCGCCTTCGCCACCCTTCTCCACGACTCGGTCCATGCCGAGAGCGAAGACCTGTCGGCGAGCGCCGCCGCGGCGCTGACGACGCTGCGGCAGAACGGGCCGACCGCCATCCTCGACATCGCCCGCACCGTCGGCCTCACCCATTCGGCGACCGTCCGTCTGGTCGATCGGCTGGAGAAGGACTGGCTGGTGCGCCGTCTCTCCCGCAAGGGGCGCGAGGTGAAGGTCGAGGTGACGGCGCGCGGTCGACGCCGCGCCGGCCAGTTCCAGGACAAGCGTATCGCCGCCGCCGAAACGCTGGTGGGGGTGCTCGACGCCGAAGAGATCGAGATCCTCGGCCGCGCCCTCGACAAGATGCTGGAGGTTCCCGTCGACGGGCAGGAGAGCGCCGACCACATCTGCCGCACCTGCGACAAGGACGGCTGCCGGGCGGAGAACTGCCCGGTGGAGGCGGCAGCCGAGCGGCTGGAGGCGGCGAAGGCGCAGCCGGCGGAATGATCGGACGACCGGCGCGACCGGATGCGGCGAGGAAATGCGAAACGGGCGCCCGAGGGCGCCCGTCGTGTTTTCGTCGAGTGCGGCGAACCCCATACCGTAGGACCTCGATGAGGAGCGAAGGTAATCCGCATGCGAATTTCCCGGCGTGGCCGCATGGGAAGATTCGCATCGCTTCGATGGCCGGGCGTGTCGGCACCCCCGGCCGTGGCCATCACGCGTCGCGGCCGAGTTCGCGCATCTGGTAGGCGGCGAGGTCCATCACCTTGGCGTAGGCGGCGGACTGCTGGCGGAAGGCCTCGAAGCTCTCGTAGACCTCCTTGGCCATGGCGCCGGAGGCGGCGATCTCGGCCATCACCGCCTTGGTCTCCTTGGCCAACACCTTGACGATGTCGTCGGAGAGCGACTTCACCTGGACACCTTCCTTGTCCATCACCGGCTTCAGCGAGGCGATGTTGTGATAGGTGAAGTCGGCGTAGGACTCGGCGGCCGAGGCATAGGCGGCGCGCTTGACGATGTCCTTCAGGTCGTCGGGCAGGCCGTCGTAGAGCTTCTTGTTGACCATCAGCTCGAGCGCCGGGCCGAACTCGAAGAAGGACGGCATGTAGTAGTACTTGGCCACGCGGAACAGGCCGAAGGCGAGGTCGTTCCACGGACCGACCCATTCGGCCGCGTCGATGGTGCCGGACTGCATGGCCTGGAAGATCTCGCCCGGCGGCAGCAGCACGACGTTGACGCCGAGGCGACGCAGCACCTCGCCGCCGAGGCCGGCGATGCGCATCTTGAGGCCCTTGAAGTCGTCGACCGTGTTGATCTCCTTGCGGAACCAACCGCCGGCCTGCGGGCCCGACGAGCCACAGTAGAAGGGCTGGACGCCGAAGGGCGCATAGGCCTTCTCCCACAGCGCCTGACCACCGCCGAACCACAGCCAGCCCATGTGCTCGTTGGCGAAGAGGCCGAAGGGTACGCCGGTGAAGAAGTGGAACGACTTGTCCTTGCCCTGCCAGTAGTAGGGCGAGGCGTGGCCCATCTCGGCGGCGCCGGAGGAGACCGCGTCGAAGACCTCGAAGGGCGGCACCAGTTCGCCGGCGGCATAGAGCTGCACGGTCAGGCGGCCGCCGGACATGGCGGTGATACTGTCGGCGAGGCGCTGGGCGTTGACGCCGACGCCGGGCGTGTTCTTCGGCCAGGAGGTCGCCATCTTCCAGGTGAGCTTGGTGTCGGCGCGCACAACGGCCGGCGCGGCCAACGTGCCGACGGCCGCGGCGGCGCCGAGGCCGAGCAGGCGGCGGCGTCCGACGCCGCGATCTTGGTTGGAACGGGTCTCGTTGTCTTCGCTCATGACGATCTCCCTGAGGCTCGGAAGCCGGCCGAACCTCGCATGTCCGAGGCCCGTCAAGGTAGTCGTGGGAAACCCGATCCGGCAAGGCCGTCGAGCGTCTGTAATTCCGCGTCCCGGCACGGCGAAACGGTTTCGGCGACGGTCCCGGATGGTCTAGGGTCGGTTCGAGATCTCGTCGCCACCGGACCCTCATGATCGATCGCCGCACCGTTCTTCTCGGAGCCCTCGCCGCCACCCTCCCCGTCGCGGCTCCGGCGCGGGCCGCGATCCCGACGAACGCCGACGTGGTGATCGTCGGCGCCGGAGCCGCAGGCATCGCCGCCGCCCGCCGCCTCGTCGCCGCCGGGCGCAGCGTGATCGTCGTCGAAGCGGGCGCGCGGATCGGTGGGCGCTGCGTCGCCGACACCGCCACCTTCGGCCGGCCCTGCGATCTCGGCGCCCATGCGCTCCATGCCGCTGCGGCGACGCCCTTCCCGGCCCTGGCGCGCGATCTCGGGATCGCGTTGCGGGCGAGCGAGGAGGAGACGTTGCGCATCGGTCGACGCCGCGCCGGCGACGACGAGATCGACGCCTTCTCGCAGGGCATCGAGGGCTTCGGCCAAGCGATCCAGGAGGCCGGACGGCTCGGCATCGACGTGGCGGCGTCGGAGATGCTGCCGCGCGGCCTCGGAGCGGTCGCCGATCTCGTCGCCTTCGCGGTCGGGCCGGCCGACTGCGGCAAGGATCTCGACCGGGTCTCGACCCTTGATCTCGCACGTGCCCGCCGCGGCCCGTTCCATCTCCTCGCCGGCGGCTACGGCGCGTTCCTCGCCCGCCTCGCCGAGGGACTGCCGATCGTCACCGGCGTCGCCGTCACCCGCATCGATCGCCGCGGCGAGCGGGTCGCTGCGGAGACCACGGCCGGGCGCATCGAGGCGGCGGCGGTGATCGTCACCGTCGCGACCGACGTGTTGATGCGCGGCGGCATCCGCTTCGATCCGCCGCTGCCGGCCGATCAAGAGGACGCTCTGGCGGCACTGAGCCTCGGGGTGCAGGAGCGGATCGTCCTGGAGATCCCCGGCAATCCGTTCCGTTTCCGCGACGACGAGGACGTCTTCTTCGTCCGCCCGGGCAGACGGACGGTGCGGTTGACGGCCAACGTGGAGGGAAGCGATCTCGTCTTCGCCGACGTCGGCGGCGCCTTCGCCGAGGATCTGGTGAAGGCCGGCGAAGCGGCGATGGTCGATTTCGCCGCCTCGCTGCTGGTGGAGAGCTTCGGAACCGAGGCGCGCAAGAAGATCGCCCGCAGCCGCGCCACCGCCTGGCGCAAGGACCCGCGGATCGGCGGCGCCTCGTCCTGTGCCGCCCCCGGCCACGGCGACGACCGGACGATCCTGCGACGGCCGGTCGACGAGAGGGTCCGGCTCGCCGGCGAGGCGACCCACCCGACGCTGTGGGGCACGGTCGGCGGCGCCTTCCTCGAGGGCGAGCGAGCCGCCGACGAGGTGATCTCGACGATCCGCTTCTGACCGCTTCGGATGCAGTTCTCCGTGTCCGACGCGATGCCCTCCCGCCCCGACCCCGTCGCTCCGCGCGTCGTGGGCGGCTGCCGCGACGACGGCGGACTCGGTGAACCGGTTCGGCTCTGCTAGCCTGTTTCGAAAGATTCCAGACGGGGACCGCTCAGGGGATCCCTCGACACCGGCGACGGGCGCGCGGCGTCGCGTCACGCAAGGGGACGACATGGCCATCTTCGGTTTCGGCAAACGCCGCTTCTCCGACCTCGACGAGCAGGAGATCCTCGCTCTCGCCATCTCGGCGGAAGAAGACGACGGCCGCATCTACCAGACCTATGCCGACATGCTGCGCGAGCGCTATCCGGCGTCGGCGGCCGTCTTCGACGAGATGGCGGAGGAGGAGAACACCCATCGCCGCTGGTTGATCGAGCTGCACCGGGAGAAATTCGGCGAGCGCATTCCGCTGATCCGCCGCGAGAACGTCTCCGGCTTCTTCGAGCGCCGGCCGGTGTGGCTGACCAAACACCTGCCGCTCGAGACCATCCGCAAGGAAGCGCTGGTGATGGAGGCACAGTCGCGGCGCTTCTACATCCAGGCGTCGAAGCTCTCCACCGACGCCAAGGTGCGCAAGCTGCTCGGCGATCTCGCCGAGGCCGAGGGCGGCCACCTGTCGCTCGCCCACCGGCTCGGCCTCACCCATCTGCCGTCCGACGTGAAGGCCGAGGAGAACGAGGCGGCGCACCGGCTGTTCATCCTCCAATACGTCCAGCCCGGCCTCGTCGGGCTGATGGACGGCTCGGTGTCGACGCTGGCGCCGCTGTTCGCCGCCGCCTTCGCCACCCACTCGACCTGGGAGACCTTCCTGGTCGGCATCGCCGCGTCGATCGGCGCCGGCATCTCGATGGGCTTCGCCGAGGCGCTGTCGGACGACGGCGCGCTCTCCGGCCGCGGGTCCCCGTGGATCCGCGGCATCGTCTCGGGCGCGATGACGATGATCGGCGGCCTCGGCCACGCCCTGCCCTATCTCATCCCGGATTTCTGGTGGGCCACGGGCGTCGCCGCCGTCCTGGTGGCCATCGAGTTGTGGGCGATCTCGTGGATCCGCTGGAAATACATGGACACGCCGTTCCTGCGTGCGGCATTCCAGATCGTCGTCGGCGGCGCGCTGGTGTTCGCCACCGGCATCCTGATCGGCAGCGCATGAGAGGGCGGAGATGACCGCGGGACCCATCGAGATCGGCGTGCAGCGGCTCCCCCACGCCGAGGGTCTGCCGCTGCCCGCCTATCAGAGCGACGAGGCGGCCGGCTTCGATCTCGTCGCCGCGGTGGCCGAGGACGCGCCGCTGGTGCTCGCCCCTCTCGGCCGCGCTCTGGTGCCGACCGGGCTGGTCTTCGAGATCCCCTCCGGTCACGAGGGCCAGGTCCGACCGCGCTCCGGGTTGGCGCTGAAACACGGCGTCACCGTGCTCAATTCGCCCGGCACCATCGACGCCGACTACCGCGGCGAGGTGAAGGTGATCCTTGTCAACCTCGGCAGCGAGCCCTTCACCATCCGGCGCGGCGAACGGATCGCCCAGTTCGTCGCAGCGAAGGTGACGCGCGCCCGGCTGGTGGTGGTCGACGCCGTCGGTGAGACGGCACGCGGCGCCGGCGGATTCGGCTCCACCGGCATCACCGCCGGCTGAGCCTGAGAGAACCACGTTTCTCGGGAGGCGGGGGCCACTCCGGTCGGAGGGGTCGTTCGTGCTCTTTCGAGCGCTTGTCGCGCCAAAATTTTCCGTAGACCGCCGAATCCTGATGTTCGCGAGGCTGGCGCGCCGTCGCCCGCCTTCCTAGGATCGCGGTCACGTATCCGCGCGCCGCGCGCCGGTTCCGAACGGAGAGACATCATGAGCACGCCCAAGAAGCCCGGTCGCGGCCGCATCTACGCCTCGATCACCGAGACCGTCGGCGACACGCCGATCGTCCGCCTCGACAAGCTGGCGAAGGCCGAAGGGGTGCGGGCCAACCTCCTCGCCAAGCTCGAGTTCTTCAATCCGCTCGCCTCGGTCAAGGACCGTATCGGCGTCGCCCTGATCGACGCGCTGGAGGCCGAGGGCAAGATCACGCTCGGCACCACACTGATCGAGCCGACCTCCGGCAACACCGGCATCGCGCTCGCCTTCGTCGCCGCGGCGCGCGGCTATCGGCTGATCCTGGTGATGCCGGAGACGATGTCGGTCGAGCGGCGCAAGCTGCTGAAGTTCCTCGGCGCCGAGCTGGTGCTGACCGAGGGGCCGAAGGGCATGAAGGGCGCCGTCGCCAAGGCCGAGGAACTCGCCGCCGAGATCCCCGGCGCGGTGATCCCGCAGCAGTTCGAGAACCCGGCCAATCCGACGATCCACCGCGCCACCACGGCGGAGGAGATCTGGAACGACACCGACGGCGGCATCGACATCCTGGTCTCCGGCATCGGCACCGGCGGCACCATCACCGGCGTCGGTCAGGTGCTCAAGGCCAAGAAGCCGGGCGTGAAGATCGTCGCGGTCGAGCCGGCGGCCTCGCCGGTGCTCTCCGGCGGACAGCCCGGCCCGCACAAGATCCAGGGCATCGGCGCCGGCTTCGTGCCGGGCGTCCTCGACACGCAGGTCTACGACGAGATCGTCACGGTCTCGAACGAGGACGCGGTGGCGACCTCGCGCGCCGTGGCGCGGCTCGAGGGCGTGCCGGTCGGCATCTCCTCGGGCGCGGCGCTGACCGCGGCGATCGCCCTCGGCAAGCGCCCGGAGAACGCCGGCAAGACCATCGTGGTGATCATCCCGTCCTTCGCCGAGCGCTATCTCTCGACGGTGCTGTTCGAAGGGCTGGAGTGAGGCGCGACCGGGGGTCGGCCTCTCTGGTTCTCGCGACCACGGATGATATGGTTACGCGACCGTCGCGCGTCCCCGAGCGGCGGTCGCCGTCGTCTCGGAACCACCGCGGAACGCCCATGACCTTCGACGCCCTCGAACTCGAACGCTACGCCCGCCACATCGTCCTGCGCGACGTCGGGGGGCCGGGGCAGCAGAAGCTGAAGGCGGCGCGGGTGCTCGTCATCGGCACCGGCGGGCTCGGGGCGCCGATCGTCATGTATCTGGCGGCCGCCGGGATCGGGACGATCGGGCTGGTCGACGACGACGTGGTGTCGTTGTCGAACCTGCAGCGACAGGTGATCCACGGCACGCCGGACGTCGGCCGCCTCAAGGTGGAGAGCGGGCGCGACGCCGTCGCCCGGATCAATCCGCACGTCACGGTCGAGACCCATCCGGTGCGCTTCACCGCGGAGAACGCCCGGGCGCTGGTCGAAGCCTACGACATCGTCGTCGACGGTTCGGACAATTTCGCCACCCGCTTCCTCGCCGCCGACACCTCGTTCGCCGTCGGCCGCATCCTGGTGACCGCGGCGGTCTCGGAGTTCGACGGCTCGATCACCACGCTGGCGCCGCATCTGCCGGGTCACGACGGGGCGCCGAACCCGAGCTACCGCTGCCTCTTCCCCGAGCCGCCGCCGCGCGGGCTCGTCCCGGCCTGCGCCGAGGCCGGCATCCTCGGCGCGGTGGTGGGCGTGCTCGGCACTCTCGCGGCGACCGAGGTGCTGAAGCTCGTCACCGGGGTCGGCGAACCGCTCTTTCGCCGGCTGCTGATGGTCGACCTCAGGTCGATGCGCTTCGAGACCATCGACTACCGGCGCAGCCCGGCGACGGTGCGGCCGAGCCTCGACTGAGGGAGGCCCGGCGACACGGGAACGGCCTCGCGCCGGATTCGAGGAGGTCGGATCTCACCGGCTCGCGCTCGAGATCTTCCTTCGGATGGACGGGGTCTCGCGGCCGCTGCCATGCGAGACCGTCATCCCCGGCGAGCCGAAGGCGAGGGACAGGGATCCGTCGGCCTTCCGGCTCGACGGAGAGATCGGTGGATCCCCTTCCCCTCCGCTTCGCGTCCCACCGGGGATGACGGTCCATGGACCGGGCCGTGTCGGTGGCGACTTCGAACAGGCAGATCCATCGGATCGAATTGCGCAACGATCTCTTCGCTCAGGCGAAGAAGTCCTGCAGGCTCTCGATCGCCGCCTGGACGCCGCCGATGCCGTGCCGGATGCCGAGCGACTTCAGGCCGATCTCGACCGCTCCCAGGGTGCCGAGCACCATCGGCGCGTTGGCGTAGCCCATGTGGGCGATACGGAAGGCCTTGCCGCCGAGATCGCCGATGCCGGAGCCGAGGATCACGCCGCAGCGTTCACGGCAGAAGTCGCGCAGCGTCTGCGGGTCGAAGCCGGGGGTGAGGATGGTGGTCACCGAGTCGGAGCGGCGCGCCGGGTCGGTGATGTTGAAGTCGAGCGCCCCGCCCTTCGCCCAGACAGCGACGGCGGCGCGGGTGGCGCGGGCGAGCGCGGTGTGACGCCTCCAGACGTGTTCGATCCCCTCCTCGAACAACATGTCGAAGGCGACGCGTTGGCCGAAGAGCGCGTGGGCCGGGGCGGTGCCGCAGAATTTGCGGTAGCTCTCGGGCAGGTCGCGGGCGGTCCAGTCCCAGTAGGATTCCTTGAGGTCGGCGCCCAGGTGCACCGCCTTGGCCTTGGGGCTGGCGGCGACGAAGGCGAGGCCGGGGATCATCATCAGCCCCTTCTGCGAGGCGGTGACCGCCACGTCGACGCCCCAGGCGTCCATCTCGAAGGGGATGCAGCCGATCGAGGCGATGCCGTCGACCATCAGCAGGGCCGGATGGCCGGCGGCGTCGAGGGCGGCGCGGATCGCCGGAACGTCGTTGACGACGCCCGAGGCGGTGTCGACCTGGACCATCAGCACCGCCTTGATGGTGTGGCCGGTATCGGCGGCGAGACGGGCTCGCACAGCCTCCGGATCGACCGCGTCGCGCCAGGAGCGCGGCATCACCTCGACCTCGACGCCGTGGATGCCGCAGGCCTCGCCCCAGCCGATGGCGAAGCGGCCGGAGGCGAGCACCAGCACCTTGTCACCGCGCGACAGCACGTTGGTGAGCGCGCCCTCCCAACCGCCGTGGCCGTTGGAGATGTAGATGTAGGTGGACGCGGTCTCGGTGCGGAAGATCTTGCGCAAGTCGGCGAGCAGGCTGCCGGTGACCTCCAGCAGGTCCTGGGCATAGATGTCGACCGCCGGCCGGTGCATGGCGGCGAGCACCGCCTCGGGCACGTTGGTGGGGCCGGGAATGGACAGGAATTCGCGGCCTCGGGCGAGCGACATGGGAAGAACCTCGGTGGGAAGGAAACGACGCGAGCGGCGAGGATACGCAGCGTCTCCCACCTCCCGCAACGGCTGCGGTGACGGGCCGTCATGCGGCGGGCGCGGATGCGGATGCGGATGCCGTAGAAAAGAGAGTGCGCCGACGGCGCCGATCGAACCGCGGCGCGGACGGGCACGCCACCGGTTGGAAATCGCATGCTGCGCGCCTCAGGGTGCGACTTCTCGCTCACATGCCGCGCGCCTTCGGGCGCGACGCCTCATCTCATACCGAGCCCATGAAGTTCTGACCTGTTCAGAACTTCATGGGCGATGGCAAGCCCGAACGGGCGTCGGCCGGTCAGGCCGTAACGCTGATGAATTTCGGACGAGTCCGAAATTCATCAGCCCGGCATCACATGCCGCGCGCCTTCGGGCGCGGCAGGCGCGGCTCGGGGTCCTTCATGGTCTCGCGGTAGGGCGAGGCGCGGTAGACGCCGAGGATGCGGTAGTCGGCGAAGAAGCCGAGCTCCTCGAGGGCGAGAGCGAGGCCGCGCTCGCTCGGGTGACCCTCGACGTCGGCGAGGAACTGGGTCGCGGTGAAGTGGCCGTCGACCATGTAGCTCTCGAGCTTGGTCATGTTGATGCCGTTCGTCGCGAAGCCGCCGAGCGCCTTGTAGAGCGCCGCCGGCACGTTGCGCACCTTGAAGACGAAGGTGGTCATGATCTGGCCGATGCCGGGGGCGGCGCGCAGATCCTCCTTCGACAGGATGACGAAGCGGGTGGTGTTGTGCTTCTCGTCCTCGACGTCCTCGCGCAGGATGTCGAGGCCGTAGATCTCGGCGGCGAGGCGCGAGGCGATGGCGCCCTTGGCCGGGTCGCCCAACTGGGCGATCTCGCGAGCCGAACCGGCGGTGTCGGCCCCGACCACCGCCTTGAGGCCGAGTTCGCGGAGCGTGCCGCGACACTGGCCGAGCGCCTGCGGATGGCTCTGGACGGTCTTCAGGTCGGCGAGGCTCGCGCCCTTCACCGCCATCAGCTGGTGGCGGATGGGGAGGAAATACTCACCGATGATGTGCATGTCCGACCGCGGCAGCAGGTGATGGATGTCGGCGACGCGGCCGGCGATCGAGTTCTCGATCGGGATCATGCCGAGGTCGGCGTTGCCCGCTTCGATCTCGGCGAAGCAGTCCTCGAAGGTGGCGCAGGGGATCGCTTCGAAGTCGGGATAGACCTCGCGGCAGGCGATGTGGGAGTTGGCTCCCGGTTCACCCTGGAAGACGATCTTCTTGCGGCCGGTCATGGCGGGTCCTTCGAGGTCGGTCGGCTGATCAGTTGCGGGAAAGGATGGTGCGGGCGCGCTCGAGATCCTCGGGCGTGTCGACCCCGAGCGGCACGGTGTCGACGATCTCGGCGTCGATGCGCATGCCGGCTTCGAGGGCGCGCAGTTGCTCGAGCTTCTCGCGCTTCTCGAGCGTCGACGGGGCGAGGCTCACGAAACGGGCGAGCGCGACGCGACGATAGGCGTAGAGGCCGATGTGGTGATAGAGCGGGCCGTCGCCGTAGGGGGCGGTGGCGCGGGTGAAATAGAGGGCGCGCAACCGCGTCGGGCCGATCGGCGAACCGACCACCTTGACGACGTTGGGGTTGGTCTTCTCCTCGTCGCGGACGATCTCGGCGGTGAGGGTGGCGATGTCGACCGACGCGTCCTCGAGCGGGGCGACGGCGGCGCGCACCGCCTTCGGCTCGATGGTCGGCAGATCGCCCTGGACGTTGACCACGACGTCGTGGCGACCGTCCGCGTCGAAACGGCCGAGGGCCTCGAAGATGCGGTCGGAGCCGGAGGGATGGTTCGGGTCGGTCATCACCGCTTCGCCGCCGGCGGCCCGCACCGCTTCGACGATCGCCGGATCGTCGGCGGCCACCACCACCGGGCCGATATCGGCCTCGCGGGCGCGGCGCCACACCTGGACGATCATCGGCTCGCCGCAGATGTCGGCGAGCGGCTTTCCCGGCAGACGAGTCGCGGTCATGCGCGCCGGGATCAACACCAGAGGCGAGAATCGAGTGGAAGTCATGGGCGGGCGGTTCGTCGCAAGGTGGGCGGAAGGGATTGCAGTCGGGGGTCCTTATAGTTATGGACAGTCTCTCGGGAAAGCACATAGTCTTTCCCTCCTCGTTCGAAATCGCAGGATCGGCTCCCTGAGGGGCTCGGAACCGTCGCGTGCGCGTTGGACGAGCCAACTTCCACCCCGGGGGCGGGGTCGGAAGGTGCGGCCTCGTGAATTCGGCGGGAAGTGGAACACCGTCTCCCCTCTCGATCCTCGGCCGGATCGGTCGGAGCGGCTTCGGGGCATCGCACGAGCGGAGCAGCAATCGATGAACTTCCAGGACGTGAACAAAGGCTTCGGCGCGCTTCTCGGCGCCGGCATCTGGGCGATGGTCACCGGCATGGTGTCGTCCATCATCTTCGCGCCGGAGATGCCGGCCAAGCCCGGCTACGCCGTGGCCGCCGCGGGCGAGGCCAAGCCGGCCGCCGCCGCCGCGGTCGCGACCGTGGCGCCGATCGAAGAACGTCTGAAGACCGCCGACGCCGGTCGCGGCCAGAAGGGCTTCTCCAAGTGCTCGTCGTGCCACACCCCGGAGAAGGGCGGCGCCGCCAAGGTCGGCCCGAACCTCTACGGTGTCGTCGCCGGACCGAAGGCTCACGTCGAGGGCTTCAAGTATTCCGGCGGCATGGCCGATCGCGGCAAGGCCGGCGAGAAGTGGACCTACGCCGATCTCGACAAGTTCCTGACCGATCCGAAGGCCTTCGTTCCGGGCACCGCCATGGGCTTCGCCGGCATCAAGGATCCGGCCGACCGCGCCGACATGGTCGCCTATCTGCGCAGCCTGGCCGACAGCCCGGCGCCGCTGCCGTGAGGCGGGACGCGCGCACGATCTCGTGACACGACGAAAAGGCCGGGGTGACCCGGCCTTTTTCGCGTTCCGGGGCGCGCGGACGGCTCCGGACTCTCGTCGACGCGACGCGAGGGCTGTAATCTCGCCCGAATCTTCCGCTCGGATGCGTCGCCTCCGCAGACATCCTTCCCGTCGAGACCCGGAAAGCCATGCGCCTGATCCCGACCACCGCCCTCGCCCTCGGCCTCCTTCTCCTCGCCGTCACGCCACGGCCGACGCTCGCCGACGAGCCGCAATGGCGCCACGGCGCCTCGCTGATGGGGACGCCGAAATATCCGGCCGGGTTCGCCCATTTCGACTACGTGAACCCGAAGGCGCCGAAGGGCGGGCTCTTGCGTCTCTCCGAGACCGGCACGTTCGACAGCTTCAATCCGGTGCTGTCGAGCAAGGGCACCCCCGCCGCCGGCATCGGCATGATCCACCAGCAGTTGATGACAGCGTCGCTCGACGAGGTGTCGACCGAATACGGCGAGATCGCCGATGCGCTGAAGTATCCCGACGACTTCTCCCGGGTGACCTATCGGCTGAACCCGCGTGCGCGCTGGCACGACGGCAAGGCGATCACGCCGGAGGACGTGGTGTGGTCGTTCGACGCGATCAAATCGGTCAATCCGAGCCAGGCCTTCTACTACCAGCATGTGGTGAGGGCGGAGGCGACGGGCGAGCACGAGGTGACCTTCACCTTCGATCAGGCGGGTAACCGCGAACTGCCGCACATCGTCGGTCAGCTGACGGTGCTGCCGAAGCACTGGTGGACCGGCATCGGCGCCGACGGCAAACCGCGCTCGATCGCCGAGACGACGCTCGAACCGCCGCTCGGGTCGGGTCCCTATCGGGTGAAGAATTTCGACGCCGGCCGGACCGTCGTCTACGAACGGGTGAAGGACCACTGGGGCGCGGATCTGCCGACGCAAGCCGGCGCCGCCAATTTCGACGAGATCCGCTACGAGTATTTCCGCGACGAGACGGTCGAGCTCGAGGCGTTCAAGGGCGACGCCTACGACGTCCGCCTGGAGAACACCGCCAAGAACTGGGCGACCGCCTACGACTTCCCGGCCCGCAAGGACGGTCGCGTCGTCCTCGACAAGATCCCGGAGAAGGGGCGCGGCGTCATGGTCGGCTTCGTGCCGAACCTCCGGCGCGAGAAGTTCGCCGATCCGCGGGTGCGACTGGCGCTCTCCTACGCCCTGCCGTTCGAGGACATGAACCGCACCATGTTCTTCGACCAGTACGAGCGGGTGTCGAGCTACTTCTATCCGACCGAACTCGCCGCCACCGGCCTGCCGGACGGCGCCGAACTCGCCATCCTCGAGGAGGCCGAGAAGGTCGGACCGGTCCCGCCGGAGGTGTTCACGAAGGTCTTCGCCAATCCGGTCTCCACCGATGGGAGAACGGAGCGGGCGAACCTCAAGGCGGCGCTCGATCTCTTCGCCGCCGCCGGCTGGGTGAACAAGGGCGGCAAGCTGGTCGACGCCAAGGGCGAACCCTTCCGTTTCGAATTCCTGATGAACGGCCCGAACTTCGAACGAGTCGGCGTGCGCTACCGCGAGCAGCTCGCCAAGATCGGCGTCGACCTCACCATCCGTTCGGTCGACAGCTCGCAATACGTCAACCGGGTGCGCAACCGCGACTACGACATGATCTACAGCGGTTGGGCGGAGAGCCTGTCGCCGGGCAACGAGCAGCTCAACTACTTCGGCTCGGCGGCGGCGGATCGCGAGGCCTCGCAGAACTACGCCGGCATCCGCAATCCGGCGGTCGACGCGCTGATCAAGCGGGTGATCTTCGCCAAGGACCGGGCCGAACTGGTCGCCGCCAGCCGGGCGCTCGACCGGGTGCTCCTGTGGAACCACTACATCGTCCCGGGCTGGACGCTCGCCGCCACCCGCATGGCGCGCTGGGACCGGTTCTCCCATCCCGATCCGCTGCCGCACTACTCGACCGGCTTCCCGACCATCTGGTGGTACGACGAGGCCAAGGCGACGAAGACCGGGGCGGCGAAGTGAGCGACGAGACGCGCCGTCCGGCGCTTCCTCCCGCCGCATCGGGTCCGTCGCGCCGCGCGCTGGTCGCCGGTGGACTCGCCGCGGTGTTGGTGCCGGCGTTCGCCGGGCGCGCCCGGGCTGCCACGCCGAGCGGTCGACGGCACGGGCTGTCGACCTTCGGGGATCTGAAGTACCCGGCCGACTTCGGGCATTTCGATTGGGCGAACCCGGCGGCGCCGAAAGGTGGGCGGCTCGTCACCGTGCCGGCGACGTGGTCGACCAATCAGAACCCGCAGACCTTCAACTCGTTCAACGACCTGATCCTCAAGGGCGACGCCGCCGTCGGGCTGGGCTTGACGCACGCCAGCCTGATGGTGCGGGCCTGGGACGAGGCGGATGCGGTCTACGGGCTGATCGCGGAGGCCGTCGAGTGGCGCGACGCCGACACGCTGGTCTTCCATCTGCGGCCGCAGGCGCGCTTCGCCGACGGCACCCCGCTGACCGCCGAAGACGTCGCCTTCTCGCTGACGATCCTCAAGGACAAGGGCCACCCGCAGATCGCGGTGACGCTGAAGGAGATGGCCGAGGCGATCGTCGAAGCGCCCGACCGTGTCGTGGTGCGCTTCACCGGCAAGCAGGGGCGCGGGCTTCCCGCCCTGGTGGCGCAACAGCCGATCCTGTCGAAGGCGTGGTGGGCGACACGCGATTTCGAACAATCGTCGCTCGAGCCGATCCTCGGGGCCGGTCCCTACCGGGTCGGCGCCCACGACGCCGGCCGTTTCGTCGAATACGAGCGTCTCGCCGACTGGTGGGCGGCCGATCTGCCGGTGACGCGGGGCTCATGGAACTTCGAGCGTATCCGTTTCGAGATGTACCGCGAGCGCACCACCGCCTTCGAGGCGTTCAAGGCGGGGCAGTATCTCCTGCGCGAGGAGTTCACCTCGCTCACCTGGGCGACGCAGTACGACTTCCCGGCGGTCGCCGACGGCCGGGTGAAGCGGTTCGAACTCGAGGACCGCTCGCCTTCGGGGGCGCAGGGCTGGTTCCTCAATTCGCGCCGGCCGATGCTGAAGGACGCCCGAGTGCGCGAGGCGATCGGCCTCGCCTTCGATTTCGAATGGTCGAACAAGAACCTGTTCTTCGACAGCTATCGCCGCACCTCGTCGTTCTTCGTCAACTCCGACCTCGAAGCGTCGGGGCCGCCTTCGAAGGAGGAACTGGCGCTGCTCGAACCGTGGCGGGGCAAGATCCCCGACGAGGTGTTCGGCGAGCCCTGGACCGCGCCGGTCTCCGACGGGTCGGGGCGCGACCGGTCGCTCCTCAAGCGCGCCAACGACCTCCTCGCCGCGGCGGGATGGAAACGCGCCGGCGGCCGGTTGGTCGATGCCGAGGGGCGGCCGTTCGAACTCGAGTTCCTCGAATCCGACGGCTCGATGGCACGGATCGCCGGGCCCTTCGTCAAGAACCTGCAGGCGCTGGGCATCGGCGCGAGCGAACGCGTCGTCGACCCGTCGCAGTTCGAGAAGCGGCTGCGCGATTTCGATTTCGACGTGGTGTCGCGGCGCTACTCGATCGCGCCGACGCCGGACGAGACGGTGCGCCAGTTCTGGCACTCGTCGTCGGCGAGCCGCGAGGGCTCGTTCAATCTCGCCGGCATCGCCGATCCGTGCGTCGACGCGTTGATCGAGGCGATGCTGGGCGCCGAGAGCCGCGCCGCCCTGACCCACGCCGCCCACGCCCTCGACCGGGTGCTCAGGGCCGGGCGCTGGTGGGTGCCGCACTGGTACAAGCCGAGCCACTGGATCGCCGCGTGGGACGTCTTCGGGCGACCGGAGGCCAAGCCGCGCTATGATCGCGCCATCGAATCGACGTGGTGGATCGACCGCGACAAGGCCACGGCCCTCGGCAAGGGGCTCTGATACCGAGTTCACGAAATTCGGACTCGTCCGAATTTCGTGAGTTACGGCCTGACCGGCCGACGCCCGTTCGGGCTTGCCTTCGCGGATGAAATTCCGAACAGGTCGGAACTTCATCCGCTCGGTATGATACGGAAATCGGAGAGACGAGCCGGAAATGGGCGCCTACATCCTCCGCCGCGTGTTGCTGATGATCCCGACGCTGATCGGCATCATGGCGATCAGCTTCGCCATCGTGCAGTTCGCCCCCGGCGGGCCGGTGGAACGGGTCATCGCCCAGTTGACCGGTACCGACGTCGGGGCGACGGCGCGCGTCTCGGGCGGCGGCGGCGACTTCGCCGGGGCGCGGCCGGGCGGCGCCGGCGGCTCCGACGTCTCGTCGAAATACCGCGGCGCCCAGGGCCTCGATCCGGAGTTCATCAAGAAGCTCGAGAAGCAGTTCGGCTTCGACAAGCCGCCGCTCGAGCGCTTCTTCACGATGATGAAGAACTATGCGGTCTTCGATCTCGGCGAGAGCTACTTCCGCTCGATCTCGGTGGGCAAGCTGGTCGCCGAGAAACTGCCGGTGTCGATGTCGCTGGGGCTGTGGATGCTCTTGATCTCCTACGGCGTGTCGATCCCGCTCGGCGTCGCCAAGGCGGTGCGCGACGGCGAACGCTTCGACGTGTGGACCTCCGCCGCGATCATCGTCGGCTACGCCATCCCCGGCTTCCTCTTCGGCATCCTCCTGATCGTACTCTTCGCCGGCGGCTCCTTCTGGGATGTCTTCCCGCTTCGCGGCCTGACCTCCGAGGGCTGGGCGCAGATGCCGTGGCCGCAGCGCATCCTCGACTATCTCTGGCACATGGTGCTGCCGATCACCGCCATGGCGCTCGCCGCTTTCGCCACGACGACGCTGCTCACCAAGAACTCGTTCCTCGACGAGATCCGCAAGCAGTACGTCGTCACCGCGCGGATGAAGGGGCTGACCGAGCACCGCGTGCTCTACGGGCACGTCTTCCGCAACGCCATGCTGCTGGTCATCGCCGGTTTTCCCGGGGCCTTCGTCCACGCTTTCTTCGGCGGGTCGCTGCTGATCGAGACCATCTTCTCGCTCGACGGGCTCGGCCTCCTCGGCTTCGAGTCGGTGGTCAATCGCGACTATCCGGTGGTGTTCGGGACGCTGTGGGTGTTCTCGCTGATGGGGCTGCTGCTCAACCTCGTGTCGGATCTCACCTACACCTGGGTCGATCCGCGCATCGACTTCGAAGCGCGGGAGATGTGACATGGCTCTCGCCGATCGTCTCTCGCCGCTCAACGCCCGCCGCCTCGCCAACTTCAAGGCGAACCGGCGCGGGGCGTGGTCGCTCGTGATCTTCCTGGTGATCTTCGGCGTGTCGCTCTTCTCCGAGCTCATCGCCAACGATCGGCCGATCCTGATCGTCTACAAGGGCGAGGTGCTCTCCCCGCTCCTGAAGGACTATCCGGAGGAGAAGTTCGGCGGATTCCTGCCGCAGACCCAGTACCGCGATCCGGTGATCCAGGAGGAGATCGAGGCGAACGGCTTCATGATCTGGCCGCCGATCCGTTACGCCTACAACACGCCCAACAACGAGATCCCCGATCCGGCGCCGGCCAAGCCGTCGTGGATGTATTCCAAGGAGAAGCGCTGCGAGCGCTACGCCAAGGGCGTCGACGACCCCAATTGCACCCTCGGCAACTGGAACTGGCTCGGCACCGACGATCAGGCGCGCGATGTCGCGGCGCGTATCCTCTACGGTTTCCGCATCTCGGTGCTGTTCGGCCTCGTCCTGGCGATCGCTTCGTCGGTGGTCGGCGTCGCGGCCGGCGCGGTACAGGGCTATTTCGGCGGACGGGTCGACCTCGCCTTCCAGCGTTTCATGGAGATCTGGGGCTCGCTGCCGAGCCTCTACCTGCTCTTGATCATCTCCTCGATGTTCGTGCCGACCTTCTGGGTGCTGCTCGGCATCCTGCTGCTGTTCTCGTGGACCAGCCTCGTCGGGGTGGTGCGCGCCGAGTTCCTGCGCGCCCGCAACTTCGAATATGTCCGCGCTGCCCGGGCGCTCGGCGTCGGCAACGCCCGCATCATGTGGCGCCACCTGCTGCCCAACGCCATGGTGGCGACGCTGACCTTCATGCCGTTCATCCTCAACGGCTCGATCACCACGCTGACGTCGCTCGACTTCCTCGGCTTCGGCCTGCCGCCCGGCTCGCCGTCGCTCGGCGAGTTGTTGGCGCAAGGCAAGAACAATCTCCAGGCGCCGTGGCTCGGCCTCACCGGCTTCGTGATGATCTCGCTGATGCTCAGCCTGCTCATCTTCGTCGGCGAAGCGGTGCGCGACGCCTTCGATCCCAGAAAGACCTTCGGGTGAGCTTCGTGATAGGATCACGGCGAGGAGATGCGGCGATGAACAGGGTGATCCGCGAACACTATCCGATCGAACGCCTGCCCGAGGACCTGCGCCGGGATCTGCCGTCGCGTGGCCGCGTGTCCGTCGAGATCGTGGTCGAAGCCCCGACCGGCGAAGTCCGCGCGGAGCAGGGGCATTTCGGGCGGTTCAGGGACCGACGCCACCCGGATTTCCGGTCGGCCGAAGCGATCGATGCCCATATCTCCGCGCTGCGTGACGAATGGGAACGGCCGACCTGATGCCACCGCTCGTCTACGTCGACACCAATCTCTTCATCTCGGCCCTCGAAGGGCCCGGTGCCATCGCGGATCACGCCTGGTGGATCCTCGAGGCGATCGACGAGGGAGAGATCCGCGCCATGACATCGGAGCTGACCCTTGCTGAGGTTCTGGTGCATCCGCTGCGACGTGGCGACACGGCTCTGGTCGAGACCTACAGGGCGATGATCTCGCCTTCGAAGGTCTTCTCGGTCGTCCCGGTGGATCGCTCCGTCCTCTTCGAGGCGGCGCGGCTCAGAGCGGAGCACACCGCTCTGCGGCTACCCGATGCGATCCATCTCGCCACGGCACTCGCCGTCGGAGCGGATCATCTCGTCACCCGCGACGCCCGTCTGGCGACGATCTCGCGTATTCCGGTCGTCGATGGCGGGCCCCATTCCCTCGAAGCGATCCGGAAGGCGACGCCTTGACCGCCCCTCTCCTCTCCGTTCGCGATCTCTCCGTTGCCTTCCGCCAGGGCGGTGCGACCAACCTCGCGGTCGATCGCGTCTCCTTCGACATCCGCGCCGGCGAGACGCTGGCGCTGGTCGGCGAGTCCGGTTCCGGCAAGTCGGTGACCGCCCTGTCGATCCCGCGCCTCCTGCCCTACCCGGCCGCCTCGCACCCCTCGGGCGAGATCCTGTTCAAGGGGACCGATCTCCTGAAGGCGGACGAGCCGACGCTGCGCTCGGTGCGCGGTGCCGACATCACCATGATCTTCCAGGAGCCGATGACCTCGCTCAATCCGCTGCATTCGGTGGAGCGGCAGGTCGCCGAGATCCTGGAGATCCACGGCGGCCTCGTCGGCGCTTCTGCCCGCGCCAAGGTGCTGGAGCTGCTCGAGGCGGTCGGCATCCAGCGGGCCGCCGACCGCCTCGGCGCCTATCCGCACCAGCTCTCCGGCGGCCAGCGCCAACGCGTCATGATCGCCATGGCGCTCGCCAACGAGCCCGACCTGCTGATCGCCGACGAGCCGACGACGGCGCTCGACGTCACCGTGCAGGCGCAGATCCTGAAGCTGCTGGCCGAGATCCGCGATCGGATGGGCATGGCGATCCTGTTCATCACCCACGATCTCGGCATCGTACGCAAATTCGCCGACCGCACCTGTGTGATGACCGGCGGCAAGATCGTCGAGGCGGGGCCGACGGCGGGACTCTTCGAAGCGCCGCAGCACGACTACACCAGGAAACTCCTCGCCGCCGAACCCAAAGGCGAACCACCGGCGACCGATCCGTCGCGGCCGGTCGTCGCCGCGGTCGAGGACCTGAAGGTGTGGTTCCCGATCAAGCGCGGCTTCCTGAAGCGCACGGTCGATCACGTCAAGGCGGTCGACGGGGTCTCGGTGTCGCTCAGGGCCGGCGAGACGGTCGGCATCGTCGGCGAGTCGGGGTCGGGCAAGACCACCCTCGGTCTGGCGTTGTTGCGCCTGCTGCCCTCGGAGGGCCGGATCGTGGTGCTCGGACGCGACATCCAGGGGCTGGGGCGCAAGGCGACGCGGCCGCTCAGGCGCGACATGCAGGTGGTGTTCCAGGATCCGTTCGGTTCGCTCAGCCCCCGCATGTCGGTCGCCGACATCGTCGCCGAGGGGCTCGAGGTGCATCGGCCGGAACTCTCGGCGGAGGCGCGCGACGCCGAGGTGGTGCGGGTGCTGACCGAGGTCGGGCTCGATCCGGCGACGCGGCACCGCTATCCGCACGAATTCTCCGGCGGCCAGCGCCAGCGCATCTCGATCGCCCGCGCCATGATCCTCGAGCCGAAGTTCGTCATGCTCGACGAGCCGACCTCGGCGCTCGACATGTCGGTGCAGGCCCAGGTGGTCGATCTGTTGCGCGACCTCCAGGCCAAGCACGGGCTCGCCTATCTCTTCATCTCCCACGACCTGAAGGTGGTGAAAGCGCTCGCCAACGAGGTGGTGGTGATGAAGGACGGCAAGGTGGTCGAACAGGGGCCGGCGGAGGAGATCTTCGAGCGGCCGGTGACCGACTACACCCGCGCCCTGATGGCCGCCGCCTTCAAGCTCGAAGCGGTCGAAGGGGTTGTGCGGCAGTAGGGTGTGTATGCCAGAGCTAAGTTCATCTAGCAGATGTCTGATTCAACAGCGATTCTTGACTTATTGAGGCGGTCGCACTACAAATTAGATGAGCCGGAGCGGTTTCCCGCTCCGGCTCTTTTGCCCTCCTCGCGAGGGCTGCGAAGTGGTGGTCCCTTGGGACGCCCACTCCGGGTGCACTGGCTACAACAACAGCAGTGGGGGCTTAAAGCCCACCACTGCTCGGGCTATGTGCATCGGGACCCTCCATATTCTCCGGTCTCTTCTTGACCGGTAGAGCGCACGCAAGGCGCGGGGGTTAGAGTCCGTTTTGAAAATCACGGATGAGCGTTTCGCCTGAGGAGATTGCCAC
>NZ_DAIPZB010000040.1:0-284 GCF_036782435.1 Pinisolibacter sp.
GCGTCACCGGACGGCAGGGCCTCCCGGGGCGTCAGGGCGTCACCGGACGGCAGGGTCTCCCGGGGCGTCAGGGTGTCACCGGACGGCAGGGCCTCCCGGGGCGTCAGGGCGTCACCGGACGGCAGGGCCTCCCGGGGCGTCAGGGTGTCACCGGACGGCAGGGCCTCCCGGGGCGGCAGGGTGTCACCGGAAGGCAGGGCTTGCCGAGCCAGCAGATACGTGGCCCGCAGAGCCGCCAACGCGTCCAACAGCCCCGGCCGCAGCAACGCATCATGCAGCAGCGG
>NZ_DAIPZB010000040.1:384-43502 GCF_036782435.1 Pinisolibacter sp.
CCACAGCGCCAGCGGGTCCAGCAGACCCGGCCGCAGCAACGCATCATGCAGCAGCGGCCACAGCGCCAGCGGGTCCAGCAGACCCGGCCGCAGCAACGCATCATGCAGCAGCCGCGGCGGCAACAGCCACAGCGGCCGGTGCAGCAGCGTCGCTGCCCGCCCGGCCGCCGGTGCTGACATCTCCCGGGGTCGCGTGAAAGCGACGTGACTCCGAACGAAACGAAGGCGCCGCATTCGACCGGGATGCGGCGCCTCCGTTCGTGACAGACTTCGCCCACGAGCATCCGGAACGGCCGTCGCCGGCGCGGTCGACGGGGCGAACCGCTCTTCGAACCGTGGTGCGTCACCCGGCGCGAAGGGGGACGGCGAGCGCCGACCCGCCACGGGTCGGAGGTCGCGATCGCGGGGCGCGAACCCGTGGGGCCCGACGACCCCCTTCGTCGTACCGGCCGAGCCCTATGGCGAACGACCGCACACCGTGTTCGTCACGGGGTCCGATCGCGCAACCGCGCCAACGTCGTCAGGTGATTGGAGAGGAAATCGAGAAAGACCCGGACCTGTGGGGTGTCGCGGTGTCGCGGTGTCGCGCCGGCGCCAGCAGCCAGATCTCGTGGCCGGTCTCGACATCCACGGCGAAACATCGGGTCATGTCGGGATCGGCCACGGTGATCAGATCGGGACAGATCGAGATGCCGAGCCCTGCCCTGACGCTGGCATGGATCGCCCCGACGCTGTTCTGCCGGATGCGGATGGCCTCGCTCGGTATGTTGGCCTCGATCCAGCGGGTGAGCGGTGACGCGGTGACGCCGTCGAGGAGGGTGATGAAGGCGTGGCCGGCGATCTCGTCGAGGCCGCGAGGCGCACCGAACTCGGCCGCGTAGTCGCGACTGCAGCAGACGCTCCAATCGTCGCGGGCGACGATCCTGCGCCCGAACAGCGTCGGTTCGGTGGGGCGCTCCCCCGCCCGGAGCGCGACGTCCGCCTCGCCGGCGGTGAGGTCGAGCGGCTGGTCGGTGGTCAGAAGCTCGATGCCGATCGTCGGATAGCTTCTGCGGAACTGCATCAGGGTATCGCGCATGAAGTGGGCCGCCAGGAGCTCCGGCGCGGTGAAGCGCACCGTGCCGGACAGTCCCCGGCGAACCAGGCCCGCTTCGCGCTCGAAGGCGCGATGGGCGGTCTCGACGCCGTTCAGGCTGTCGAGCAGGCCGTTCAATGCCTCGGTCGGCACATAGCCGGTGCGCCGTTTCTCGAACAATGCGAAACCGAGCTGCGTCTCGAGCGCCGCGATGCGGCGCATGACCGTGGTCTGGTTGGTCCCGAGTACACGCGAGGCGGCCGCCGTCGACCCCTCGCGGGCGACGTGCAGCACATATCTCAGATCGTTCCAGTCGATCATGCGCACCTCTGCAAATCTGCAGAATGATTCGACAGGAATGCCGATTGAGGCAAGTCCCGAAGCGCGTGCAAATGACCGGCGACGACGGATCCCCCGACCGCGAGGCCGACCCATGAAGCTCTACTACGACCCGGTATCGACATCTTCCCGCATCGTGACCTTCTTCCTGCACGATCAGGCCATTCCCTTCGACGAGGAGATCGTGTCGCTGGCGGCCGGCGATCACGCGGCAGCGGACTTCCTGGCGTTGAACCCGAACGGGCAGGTGCCGGTCCTCGTCGACGACGACGGCTTCCGCCTGACCCAGAGCTCGGCGATCATCCGCCACATCGCGATCGAGCGCGGTCTCGCCGCCTATCCCGACGATCCGCGCGAACGGGCGCGGGTCGACGAAGCGGTCTCGTGGTTCCAGACGAGCTTCCACGTCTTCCACTGCGCGCTGCTCTCCTACACCTACATCCTGCCGCAGTTGACCTCCCTCGACCCGGCGGTGCTCGCGACGATGCGCGGCATCGGACGGACGGGCAGCGACCGATTCCTGCGGGTGCTCGACCGCCACATGATCGGCGATGCGCCCTTCGTCTGCGGCGAGACGATCACCCTCGCCGACTACGTCGGTGTGGCGAACGTCGTTCTCGGCGGCTTCGCCGGCCTCGACTTCGCCGAGCACCCCAATGTCCGGCGCTGGCTCCGCACCCTGCAGGACCGTCCCGGCTGGCCCCTCGCCCATGCCGGCTTCGAAGGCGCGCTGGCCGCCTTCCGCTCCAGCGGCCGTGACTGACGGTTCGGGACACGACGATGAAGAAATCGACGAAACTTCGGGTCGCCGGTTCGACGGCGGCGGTGATCGCGCTCGCCTGGCTCGGCGTCCACGCCGGCTCGCAGGCCCGGCTCGGCCACACCTATCCGGTCGCGCTCGAGGATTTCGACGCGGCGTACCTGCGCCCGGCGCCGGCCGAGGCGGAGCGACGGGCGCGGACCTTCATGTGCACCGGCTGTCACGAGCAGGCCGGCCGGGTGATCTTCGACGACGCGGCGATCGGATCGCTGGTCGCGCCCAATCTCACCCGGGTCGCCCGGTCCTACGACGATCCTGAGCTGGAGCGGTTGCTGCGCCACGGGGTCAAGAAGGACGGAACCGGCGTCATCGCCATGCCGGCGGCCACCTACGCCCACCTCGCCGACGAGGACGTGGCGGCGATCATCACCTGGATGCGCGGTCTCGCGCCGCTCTCCGATGCGCCGCCGAACCGGACGACCTGGGGCCCGGCGGGGCGGCTCGCCCTCGCCCTCGACCGGATCCCGTTCGAGGCGGACCACATCCCGCCTGTCGAGCACCGCGCGCGTCGCCCGAAGGATCTCGGCCGCTATCTGGTCGAGACGACCTGCCTGCACTGCCACCATCTCGATCGCGAACGCGACAATGGTTTCGGTATGGTGACGCCGGCGCTCGGCGCGGTGACGAAGGGCTATTCCTTCGAGGCGTTCGATCGCCTGATCACCACCGGCAAGGGAACCGGCGAGCGCGATCTCGGCCTCATGTCGGCCGTCGCCGCGAAAGAGTTCTCGTCTTTCGACCCCGCGGAGCGGCGGGCGATCTACGATCACCTGACACGGCCGGGTAGCTGACGCGGGCGCACATCGCGGAGCCGGTACGCCCGTCGATTTGATCGGCACACCGAAAGTCGACTAGGCTTCGTCGTCTTCGTCCCTCGATCGGATCGGCCATGCGGATCGCGGAAGTCCATACGCACATCCTCGATCATCCCCTGGAAACGGTGTTCGAGAGCGCGTCGATGCGGTTCGATCGACGCCGGCACCTGTTGGTCGAGATCGTCTGCGACGACGGGACGATCGGGTGGGGAGAATGCCTCGGTCCGGCCCTGCCCAACGCGGCGGTGGTCGAGGCCTACGTGCCGCATCTGATCGGCCGAGATCCGCTCGCCACCGAGGTCCTCTGGCACGATCTCTACGCCGCTCTGCGCGACCAGGGCCAGCGGGGCCTCACCCACACGGCTCTGTCGGGCATCGACGTCGCGCTCTGGGACATCAAGGGCAAGCACTTCGGCGTCCCGATCGCCATCCTGCTCGGCGGGCGTCGACGCGACGAGGTCCGGGCCTATGCCACCGGTTCGTTCCGGCGCGAGGGTTTCGACCGCGTCGCCGACAACGCCGCCGAATGCGCGGCGCACGTCGAGGCGGGCTTCCACGCGGTCAAGATCAAGATCGGGTTCGATCCGAAACAGGATCTCGAGGTGATCGCCGCCGTCCGCGACGCCATCGGTCCGCGGACCCGGCTGATGATCGACGCCAATCACGGTTACGACGTGATCGAGGCGATCCGGGTCGGGCGCGCCGCGGAGCGCTACGACATCGACTGGTTCGAGGAGCCGGTGGTGCCCGAACAGCTCGACGCCTACCGCGCGGTCCGCGCCGGCCAGCCGATCCCGGTCGCCGGCGGCGAGACCTGGCACGGGCGCTTCGGCTTCAAGGAGCCGCTGGAGACCCGCTGTGTCGACATCGCCCAGCCCGATCTCGGCGGCACGGGCGGTTTCACCGAGATGCGCCGCATCGCCGACATGGCCGCGCTCCACGGCGTCCGGCTGTTGCCGCACGTCTGGGGCACCGCGGTTCAGATCGCCGCCGCCCTGCAGTTCCTGGCGGCGATGTCGCCGGAGCCGTGGCGCCACGAGCCGATCGAACCGATCCTCGAGTTCGACCGAACCCACAACCCCTTCCGTCAGGCGATCGTCACCACGCCGATCGAACAGGTGAACGGCGTCGTGCGGGTCCCCGAGGGTCCGGGCCTGGGGATCGAGATCGATCGCGCCGCGCTCGCGGCCTTCACTCCTGCCGGCCGTTGACGAGTTCATACATCCGATACATGAGGTTGCTGCTCCCCTGAGGCGGATGTGACCATCCGGCGTTGGTTTGTCGAAGACCGAAGGAGAGCAGCGATGGACCATTACGTCGGACTGGACGTGAGCCACAAGACGACGCACGTGTGTGTGGTGAGGGCGGATCGGAGGGTTGTCTGGCGTGGGTCGTGCGACACGAACGTCGAGCTTCTGGCGACGACGCTGGAACGTTGGCGCGGGTCGCTCTGGCTCGTGGGTCTGGAGACGGGATCGCTGACGCCGTGGTTGTTTCCCGGATTGTCGGCGGCGGGCTTTCCGATGGTGTGCATGGATGCACGGCGGGCGGCGGATGCGATGAGGGCGCGGCCGGAGAAGACGGACAAGGCGGACGCGCAGGCGTTGGCGGAGATGCTGGCCTGCAGCTGGTATTCGGAAGTCCATGTGAAGAGCCCGGCGAGCCATCGATTGAAGGCGTTGCTGACGGCGCGCGGCCAGTTGGTGAGCGTGCGGACACAACTCTACGGGCAGATCCGCGGCCTGTTGCGCCCCTTCGGCGTGAAGATCTCGAGCCGGTCCGGCTCGAAGGGCTTCGTGGAGGCGGTTGGCACCGCCTGCCAGCGGGAGGACGTGCTCCATGCGGCCGTGTCGGTGCTGCTCACGGCCCCGGAGGCGATCACCGAACAGATCGTGGCGCTGGACCGGAGAGTTGCGGAGTTGGTGGGGAGTTCATCGGTGTGTCGTCTTCTCACTTCGGTTCCGGGCGTCGGCGCGGTGACGGCGCCGGCCTTCATGGCGACGGTGGAAGATCCCGGTCGCTTCGGCCGGAGCCGTTCGCTGGGGGCCTATGTCGGGCTGACGCCGAAGCGATATCGGTCGGGGGAGCGGGACGTGACCGGCTCGATCTCGCGCCAAGGGGACGGGCTGTTGCGGCACTACCTCTACGAGGCGGCGAATTGCCTGTTGACGACGGTGCGACAGCCATCGGCTCTGCGCAGCTGGGGCCTGCGGCTCATGAAACGGATCGGGCCGAAGAAGGCCCGAGTGGCCGTGGCGCGCAAACTGGCGGTGTTGCTCATCGGATCGTGGAAACGGGACGAGGTCTTCGCGGCCTGACGAGGGCTCGCCCATCACGACAGGCAGAGGAGAGACGACGGCGGTGAATTCGAGAGCCGGAGTACACGAAGGCGACCGAACCGGGATGTCGAGCGCGCGCAAGTTCGGTTGCAGGGACCAAGCCCTGCGTTTCATACACTGCGCAGACACACCGGAACGAGTGAACGAGCCCCGGATGCCGGCACCGCCGAGGCGGATGCCGAAGAGAACCATGGGATGCTCGTCCTGGCCTCTGCTCTCGAAAACGAAAAGCACTCGACGCAGCAGCGTCATGTAGAGAACCGAGCCCATGAAGTTCCGACCTCTTCGGAACTTCCTCCGCGAAGGCGAGCCCGAACGGGCGTCGGCCGGTCAGGCCGCAACTCACGAAATTCGGACGAGTCCGAATTTCGTGAACTCGGTATCAGTTGACGGTCGGGGCCTCGCCCTGGGCGGCGGCCGCCGCGGCGTTCTGCTGGTAGAGCGCGACGAAGTCGATCGGGTCGAGCATCAGCGGCGGGAAGCCGCCGTTGCGGGTCGCCTCCGCCAGGATCTGCCGGGCGAAGGGGAAGAGCAGGCGCGGGCACTCGATCAGCACGAAGGGATGGAGATGCTCCTCCGGCACGTTCTGGATCCGGAACAGGCCCGCATAGACCAGCTCGACGTTGAACAGCACGGTCTCGCCGACGGTGGCCTTGGCCTCAAGACGCAGGTCGACGTCGAACTCGGTCTGCGACAGCGGCTGGGCACCGACGTTGACGTTGATCGAGATCTGCGGCTGGGTCTGCTGCGGCGCGAGCGAGGCCGGAGCGTTCGGATTCTCGAAGGAGAAGTCCTTCACGTACTGGCCGAGAACGTTGAGGGCGGGGCCGGCGTTGGGATCGATCGCCGACGCGTCGTTTTCGTTGGTCATCGGAAGGTCTCCGTTTTCCGCCGCGGACGGGCGGCCGATTGGGTCGCACGCTCGCTAACAGGGATTCCGGCGCCGCACAAGCGTCGGAGCCGTTCTGAATCCGACGGACCCTCGCAGTCGGCCCTCGGAGTTGCTAAATAGGCGAAAGGAACGATCCGGCGCTGCGCCGGATGAGGCGTCGCCTCGTCGAAACCGCGACCGCGGCCACGAGCGACGCCCTGACGGGACCGGACGGCATGAGCCTCGACATCTACACCATCGTCTTCTTCGCCATCGCCGTGATGATCTTCGTCCGGCTCTACGGCGTCCTCGGCCAGAAGACCGGTTCGGAACAGCCTCCCTTCCGGCCGACCGAGAAAACCGAGACCCCCGACGACGGCTCCGCCGGCAACGACAACGTCGTCCAGTTGCCGCGCAATCCGGAAGCCGCCTCGCGCGACGTGCCTCGGCCGACCCCCGAGATCCCGGCCGACACGCCGCCCGAATCGTCGCTCTCCGCCGCCCTGCGCGCCATCATGGCGGCCGAACGCGGCTTCGACGTCGGCCGCTTCCTCGACGGCGCCAAGGGCGCCTACGAGATGATCGTCACGGCTTATGCGAACGGTGATCGCCGCACCCTCAAGAACCTCCTCTCCAGGGAAGTTCTCGACAGCTTCTCCGCCGGCATCGACGAGCGCGAGAAGCGCGGCGAGAAGGTCGAATTCACCTTCGTCGGCATCGACAAGGCCGATCTCGCCGAAGCCGCCGTGAAGGCCGGCAAGGCGGAGATCACCGTGCGCTTCGCCGCCAAGGTGATCCAGGTCACCCGCAAGGCCGACGGTACGGTGGTCGAGGGCGATCCCGCCCGCCTCACCGATCTCGTCGACGTGTGGACCTTCGCCCGCGATCTCGGCGCCTCCGATCCCAACTGGCGTCTGATCGACACCCGCGCCGTCGACTGACCGCCCCCGTCGGGGCGTCCGCGCTCCCGCGCCGAGGCCCCGCCGATGTCCGAACCCACCGCCGACCTCGAGGCCCTCACCTTCGCCGACCTGCCCGGCTGGGCCGCGGCGGAACATGCCGCGGCCCTCGCCGCTTTCCGGCGGCAGGCGGCGCTCTGGGGCGAGGCCGGCCCGAAGACTCGCGGCCTCGGCATCGACGGCGCCGCCCTCGCCGCCGCCGGTCGCGCTACGCTCGAGACGGTCGCCCTCCACGATGCCGGCGCACGGACCTTCTTCGAGACCCGCTTCACCCCCGCCCGCGTCGTCCCTCGCGCCGGCGGGGCGTTCCTCACCGGCTACTACGAGCCCGAGCTGGACGGTTCGCGCCGCCCGACAGCCCGCTTCCGCGTGCCCCTCCTCGCGCGTCCCGACGATCTCGTCGACGTCGGCGACGCGAACCGCCCCACCGACCTCGATCCGTCCTACGCCTTCGCCCGCCGCACCGCCGCCGGCGACCTCGTCGCCTATTTCGATCGCGGCGAGATCGAAGACGGCGCGCTCGCCGGGCGCGGTCTGGAGCTGGTCTTTCTCGCCGATCCGGTCGACGCCTTCTTCGTCCATGTCCAGGGCTCGGCCCGCATCCGTCTCGACGACGGCTCGGTGATGCGCCTCGCCTATGCCGCCAAGGCCGGCCACCCCTACACCTCGATCGCCAAGGTGCTGATCGCCCGCGGCATCGCGACGGCCGAAGCGATGACCGCCGACGTCCTGCGCGCCTGGTTGAAGGCGAACCCGGACGAAGCCGCGGCGCTGATGCGGACGAACCGTTCCTACGTCTTCTTCGCCGAACAGCCGGATCTCGATCCCGACCTCGGCGCCGTCGCCGCGGCGAAGGTGCAACTGACGCCGCGGGTCTCGCTCGCCGTCGACCGCACCCTCCACACTTTCGGCACGCCGATCTTCGTCGATGCCACCCTGCCCCTCGGAGCGGACGGAGAGACGGAGCCCTTCCGTCGCCTGATGATCGCCCAGGACACCGGCTCGGCCATCGTCGGCCCGGCGCGCGGCGACGTCTTCGTCGGCCTCGGCGAGACCGCCGGCCGCATCGCCGGCCGCATCCGCCAGGTGCCGAACGATTTCGTCGTGCTGATCCCGCGGGCCGGGGAGGGGAGACGATGAGTTCGAGCCTCGGCCGCCGCCGCCGCGCCCTTCGTGACGACGAACGTCGCCTGTGGGAGAAGGTCGCCGAATCGGTGACCCCTCTCGACCGCGCCGAACGCCGTGGTGTCGATCCGGATCCCGCCCCGGAAGCGGCGACCGCCGCACCCGCCCCGGCCGAGCCCGTCGTCGCGACCGAACCTCGCGCGGTGAAGCCGCCCCGCCCCGCCCCGGAACCGGTCTCCGCGCCGCCGGCGGTGAGACCGTCGAAGCGCGCCCTCGCCGGCTGGGCTCGCGCCGGGACGCGTCCGCGCGACGGCGGCGCCGACGCCGTCATGCTGCCCCGCCCGCCGGCACTGGCGCCGATCGACGATCGCACCCGCCGCCGGCTGGTGCGCGGCACGATCGCCGTCGACGAGCGCCTCGATCTCCACGGCCTGACGCAAGAAGCCGCCCACTCGGTGCTGCGCCGCTTCCTGGTGACGGCGCGCGATCGCGGCGCCCGCATCGTCCTGGTGATCACCGGCAAGGGCAAGCCGGGTGGCAGCGCCTTCGAGACGCACGAGCGCGGCGTGCTGCGCCGCTCGGTGCCGCACTGGCTCGCCGATCCGTCGCTGCGCGACGTCGTCGTCGGCTACGAGGAGGCCCATCTCGCCCATGGCGGCGCCGGCGCGGTCTATGTCAGATTGCGACGTCGCCGCGACCGCGGGGAGATCGATCGATGACGCCCTTCGGCGCCAAACTCAGGCAGCTCCGCCGCGAGCGCAACGTCACGGCGAAGGAGATGGCCGCCGCTCTCGGCATCTCGCCGGCCTATCTCTCGGCGCTCGAACTCGGCAAACGCGGCCTGCCGACCTGGTACATGGTCCACCGCATCATCGCCTATTTCAACGTCATCTGGGACGAGGCGGAGGAGCTGCAGCGCCTCGCCGAGGTCTCCGATCCGCGCGTCGTCGTCGACACCTCCGGTCTCGAACCGGAGGCGACCGAACTCGCCAATCTCCTGGCGCAACGCATCAGCGGCTTATCGAAGAGTTCCCTCGCCGACCTCACCCACCGCCTCCGCGTCGCCGCGGCGAAAGACGGAGCGTGAGGCGCGTCCCGATCTCTCCTCGAAGTCCGAAAGACCGCGCGCTTCGAATGCGAAAAGGGCCCGGAGCGATCCGGGCCCTTCGTCCGAACTCCGTTCGTCGGGAATCTTCACGTCCCCGCCGGGAACTGCTTCGGCGCCGGGGAGATGGTGCGGGCCGAGCCGGCGCCGATCTCGAAGACGGCGAGGCCGCGTTCGGAGGTACCGTCGGGGCGGAAGCGGAAGAGGCCGGTGACGCCGAGGAAGCCGTTGCGCGACAAGAGCACGTCGTCACGGAACGGCCGGGCGCCGGCGTTGCGGACGAGACCGGCGGCGAGGAACACCGCCTCGTAGCCGAGCACCGCCAGCGGACCCGAATCCGACCCGTAGCTCTGGCGATAGCGATTGCGGAATCCCTCGATGCCGCCGCTGTCGGCGCCGGGGAACCAACCGCCGGCGAGCGCCGGCGAAGCGAAGGCGGCCGGATCGTTCCAGCGGCCCGAGCCGAGGATCTTCACCCGGGTCTTGTCGAGCCCGGCCGAATACATCGCCTGCACCACCTGCGCCGCGTTGCCGGCGGCGTCGGGCACGAACACCGAATCGATCTGCGCGCCGAGCTTGGCGATCGCCGCCGCCTTGGTCTGCATGTCGACCGGGTCGCCCTTGTAGCGCTCCACCGCCATGGCGCGAACGCCGGCGCGCACCGTCTGTTCGCGGAACGCCGCCTCGACGACCAGCCCGTAGGCGTCGTCCGGCACGATCGCCGCCATCGACCGGCGGTTCTGCGCGGCGGCGTAGGAGACGATGCGCTCGACGTCGGTGGCCGGCAGGAAGCCGATCAGGTAGACGCCGCGCGAGGCGACCGAGGTGTCGGTGGTGAAGGTGACGACCGGCACGCCCGCCTGACGCGCCGGCCCGGCCGCGCCGCGCGCCGCCACCGCGTTGAGCGGGCCGATGACCAGCTGCGCACCCTCGGCGATCGCCTGAGAGGCCGCCGCCTGCCCGCCTTCGGTGGTGCCCAGGTCGTCCTTGACCAGGATCTGCACGTCGGCGCCGGGGAAATCCTTCAGCGCCAGTTCGGCGGCGTTGCGCAGCTGCGTGGCGATGGTCGCCGACTGTCCGCCCGCCGATTTCGGTAGGATCAGCGCCACCTTGACGTTGCCGGTGCCGATCAGGTCGCCGGTCGGCGTCTGCGTCCCGCCCGAGGGGATGAGCCCGCCGCCGAAGGAATCTCCCGTCGAGGTGCTGTTGCAGCCGGCGAGGAACAACGTGGCGCCGAGGGAGCCGAGGAGCGCTCGGCGGCCGGCGCCGAACGGAGGAAGGTCGCGGGTCAAGGAGAGTTCACCTTCTCGATAGCCGAAATCCGACGCGAATTCCGGCCTCGATCTTGGCCTCGCGCGGCTTTCCTGTCAAAACCGCCTGGGGACGGAGCGACGGTGATCGCCCCTCGTCCCACCCCGGTCGGGTCGGCGGAATCGCGCTTTCGGGCGTATCGAGCACCGGTCCTCCCGCCGCCCATCTCCCGGAACCCCGGACATGACGACACGCGAACCCACCGCTCGATCGCCCGACGAAACCGCCGTCGAAACGTCGGCCCGTAGTTTCCGGGTGAATGCGGCGGAATTTCCGGCGCCCCGCATCACCTCCGGCCTGCACGTCGTCGCGACGCCGATCGGCAACCTCGGCGACGTCACCCTGCGCGCCCTCGAAACGCTCGCCGCGGCCGACGTGATCGCCTGCGAAGACACCCGCGTCACCCGCATCCTCACCGATCGCTATCGCATCCGCACGCCGCTCATCTCCTACAACGACCACAACGCCGCCGAACGCCGCCCGCACCTCCTCGCGCTTCTCGACGAGGGCAAAGCGGTCGTGCTGGTCTCCGACGCCGGCACGCCGCTGGTTTCCGATCCCGGCTACAAGCTCGTCGCCGAGGCCCTCGCGAGCGGCCACCGGGTGGTGCCGATCCCCGGCGCTTCGGCCATGCTCGCCGCCCTCGTCGCCTCGGGCCTGCCCTCCGACGCCTTCCTCTTCGCCGGTTTCCTCGCCCCGAAGAGCGAGGCGCGCCGCCGCCGCATCGAGGAACTGGCGCGCGTGCCCGCGACGCTCATCTTCTACGAGAGCCCGCATCGCCTCGCCGATTGCCTCGCCGATCTCGCCGCCGTCCTCGGCGAGACCCGCCCGGCGGTGATCGCCCGCGAACTCACCAAGCATTTCGAGGAAGTGGTGCGCGGCGACCTCGCCACCCTCGCCCGCGACTTCGCCGCCCGTGCCGTCAAGGGCGAGATCGTCGTCCTCGTCGGCCCGCCCGGCGAGGAGGCGACGAGCGAGATCGACGTCGACGCCATGTTGCGCGCCGCCCTCGCCAGACAGGCGCCCGGCAAGGCGGTCGCCGAAGTGGCGCGCCTGACCGGCGCCGATCGCAAGGCGCTCTACGAGCGCGCCATGGCGCTGAAGGACGAGACGAGGGGGCGGTGATGCGCGAGCGCGGCCTCGACGAACGCCGCCGGGCCGAGAGCCTCGGCCTCGCCGCCGAGACCCGCGCCGCCTGGATGCTCCGATTGAAGTTCCACCGCATCCTGGCCCGCCGCTTCCGCTGCGGCGCCGGCGAGATCGATCTCGTCGCCGCCCGCGGCCGCACCCTGGTCTTCGTCGAGGTCAAGGCGCGCGACACGGTCGAGGCGGCGATCGACGCGGTGACGCCGCGGGCGCGCGCCCGCATCCTCGCCGCGGCCGACGTCTACGTCGCCCACAACCCCGCCTACGCCGATCACGATCGCCGCTTCGACATCGTCGCGGTTCTGCCCGGCCGATGGCCGCGGCAACTCGCCGACGCCTTCCGCGCCGATGATCTCGATCTGCCCCGGCGGTGGTGAGGGGTCCATCCGCGTGATTCACGTGGAACATCTCTCCGCCGATCACATCGAGATGACCCGCCGCGCCGTTGTCGCTCACCCGCCCGCGCGCTAGAACGGGCGGGCCTCACACCGGAGCTCGCCCGCAGATGACGTTGAACGTCGCCGTCCAGATGGACCACATCGCCTCGATTCGCATCGCCGGCGATTCGACCTTCGCCCTCCTCCTGGAGGCGCAGGCGCGCGGTCACCGTCTGTGGCACTACACGCCCGACCGTCTGGCGCTGCGCGACGGCCGCGTCTTCGCCGCGGTGGAAACGCTGCAGGTGCGCGACGTCGCCGGCGATCACTTCACCCTCGGCGCCGCCGAGCGCGTCGATCTCGCCCGTTTCGACACGATCCTCCTGCGCCAGGACCCGCCCTTCGATCTCCACTACGTCACCACCACCCATTTCCTCGAGCGCATCCATCCGAAGACCCTGGTGGTCAACGATCCGGCGAGCGTCCGCGACGCGCCGGAGAAGATCTTCGTCACCGAGTTCCCCGACCTGATGCCGCCGACCCTGATCTCGCGCGACGCCGACGAGATCCGCGCCTTCCGCGCCGAACACCGCGACATCGTCATGAAGCCGCTCTACGGCCACGGCGGCGCGGCGGTCTTCCGGGTGCGCGCCGAGGACGAGAACTTCGGCTCGCTGATGGACATGTTCTCCTCGACCTGGCGCGAACCCTGGGTGATCCAGCGCTATCTCCCCGAGGTCCGCAACGGCGACAAGCGCATCATCCTGGTCGACGGCGAATTCGCCGGAGCGGTCAATCGCGTGCCGGCGGCCGACGACCTGCGCTCCAACATGGTGCGCGGCGGTCAGGCGGCGGCGACCGAGCTCTCCCCGCGCGAACGCGAGATCTGCGAACGCATCGGTCCGTCCTTGCGCGAGCGCGGCCTGATTCTCGTCGGCATCGACGTCATCGGCGACTATCTCACCGAGATCAACGTCACCTCGCCGACCGGCATCCGTGCCATTCGCCGTCTCGGCGGCCCCGACATCGCCGCCCGCGTCTGGGATGTGATCGAGGCGCGCATCGGCCGCAGCTGAGGCCGCGGCGAAGGTCATGAGGGAGGGGTCGGTCTCATGCGGACGGGTCGTCACGGTCTCGCGGCTCTCGCTCTCGCGCTCCTCGTCGTTTCGGCGCCGGCCGCGGCGGCGGGAAAGCGCTTCGCCGTCGTCGTGCCGACCGTCGCGAACCCCTTCTACGACGCCGTGGCCGAAGGTTGCCGCGCTCGCGCCGCCACCTTTCCGGAGACGACCTGCGTCGTCCTCGGTCCCGGCGGCGAGGAGAAGCGCAGCCAGGGCGAGATCCTGAAGGATCTCGTCGCCGAGAAGATCGACGGCATCGCCGTCTCGCCGGCCCGCCTCGACGAGGTGACCCCCGCTTTGACCGCGGCGAAGGCCGCCGGCATCCCCGTCGTCGCCTTCGACGCCGACCTGCCGGAGCCGCTGCGCGCCGCCTTCGTCGGCACCAACGCCCGCGACTTCGGCCGCGCCCTCGGCTCGTCGCTGCGCCGCTGGAAGCAGGCCGGCGGCCGCTATGCCCTGATCTCCGGCGACGCTTCGGTCACGGCGCTGTCCGATCGCGTCGCCGGGGTCCGCGATGCGCTCGGCGCCGGCTGGACCGAGATCGAAGGATCGCCGGCGATCACCACCGGCGAAGCCCGCTCCGCCGCCGGCCTCGTCGATCGCTTTCTCACCGATCATGCCGATCTCGATGCGGTGATCTCGGTCGGCGCCTGGCCGCTCCTCGCCGAAGACACCTGGCGCGACATCGCCGCCCGCCACAAGGAACGCTTCGACCGCGCCAAGGTGGTGATCGTCGTCGCCGATGCCCTGCCGCTGGAGCGCCAGCTGGTCCGCGAGGGCCTCGGCCACGTCCTGGTCGGCCAGCGCCCCGCCGACATGGGCGCCCGCCTCGCCGAGGTGCTCGACGCCCTCGCTGCCGAACGCCGCGCCCCCGACATCGTCTACGTCGGTTTCGAGGTCCTGACCCGCCGCGATCTCCTCGCCGAACCGCAGTGATGACGGGCGGTTCCCCCGGCGATCCGGCTCCGTTCTCGCGTCACAACCGATTGCAACCGGAAGGCCGCTCTACGGTTGCGTGAGTTCCCGGAATGTTCTATGAACATACCGGAGAGGTTCGGGCACGGGGCGTGTCATGGTCGCGCGGGTCACCACGGTCGCATTCCAGGGCATCGAGGCGGTGCCGGTCGACGTCCAGGTGCAGATCACCTCGGGCAACCCCTGTTTCGCCCTTGTCGGTCTGCCCGATAAGACCGTCGGCGAGAGCCGCGAGCGCATCCGCGCCGCCCTCCACGCCTCCGGCCTCGCCCTGCCGCAGCGCCGCATCACCGTCAATCTCGCCCCCGCCGACCTGCCCAAGGAGGGCAGCCACTACGACCTGCCGATTGCGCTGGCCATCCTGGCGGCGATCGGCGCCATGCCCGGCGATCAACTGATGGACTGGGTGGCGCTCGGCGAACTGTCGCTCGACGGCACCATCGCCTCCGTCGCCGGCGTGCTGCCCGCCGCCATCGGCGCTACGGCGTTGGAGAAAGGTCTGATCTGTCCGGCCGATTCGGGCGGCGAGGCCGCCTGGGCGAGCCCCGATCTCGCCATCGTCGCCGGCCGCAGCCTCGTCCAGCTCGCCAATCACTTCAAGGGAACCCAGGTGATCTCCCGGCCGAGCCCCAGGATCCGCGAGATCGCCGCGGCGCTGCCCGACCTCGCCGACGTCAAGGGCCAGGAGACCGCCAAGCGCGCCCTCGAGATCGCCGCCGCCGGCGGCCACAATCTGCTGATGGTCGGCCCGCCCGGCTCGGGCAAGTCGATGTTGGCCTCCCGCCTGCCGTCGATCCTGCCGCCGCTCGCCCCGCGCGAATTGCTGGAGGTGTCGATGATCGCCTCGATCGCCGGTGAACTGGCCGACGGCCGCCTCTCCGATCGCCGCCCCTTCCGCGCCCCCCACCATTCCGCCTCGATGGCGGCATTGGTCGGCGGGGGCTTACGCGCCCGCCCCGGCGAGGTGTCGCTCGCCCACAACGGCGTGCTCTTCCTCGACGAGTTGCCCGAGTTCAATCCGCAGGTGCTCGACAGCCTGCGCCAGCCGCTCGAATCCGGTGAGGTGGTCATCGCCCGCGCCAATCACCGGGTGAGCTATCCCGCCCGTATCCAGCTCGTCGCCGCCATGAACCCCTGCCGCTGTGGCCATGCCGGCGATCCCGGCCACACCTGCCGACGCGGTAATCGCTGCGCCGCCGATTATCAGGAACGCATCTCCGGTCCGCTCCTCGATCGCATCGACCTGCGCGTCGAAGTCGCCGCCGTCACCGCCGCCGATCTGGTGCTGCCGCCGCCGAGCGAAGGGTCGCGCGAGGTCGCCGCCCGTGTCGCCGCGGCACGCAACCGCCAGATCGCCCGTTTCGGCGCCCTCGGCCTCGACCGGATGCGCACCAATGCCGACATGTCGGCCTCGTTGGTGGACGAGATCGTCCGCCCCGATCGCGCCGGCGCCGCGCTGCTCGCCGATGCCGCCGACAAGCTGCGCCTCTCCGCCCGCGCCTATCACCGCGTCCTCAAGGTCGCCCGTACCCTCGCCGATCTCGACGGGTCCGATCAGGTCGGCCGCATCCACCTCGCCGAGGCGCTGAGCTATCGCAGCTGCGGCAACCGTCTGGCGCTCGCCGCCTGAGAGGAGATCCGATCGATTCGTTCCGATCTCGTGATCCATCGATCGGCCGAATCCCGACCGAACGCGACGTTTCGGCCGGAGGCGGGCGTCGCGAAGCGATCCGCCGGGGTCCGCAGGAGCCGCTCCGCCGAAATGCGATGCAGAGCCGAGTCGAATCGCTCTTCGCGGCCGCGGACACCGCGGGTCGGCGTCCCCGGGTCACACCGCGCCGTCAAGTCTTTCGCAACTCCGATCTCCTATCGTGTGGATCGCAGCGGCCGGCCCCTGAGGACCGGCCGCGTGCCGCCACGCGATCGATCCGCCCGCAACGTGCGTGCGTGTCGACCGCCGGATCGGGAGCGAGCATGCGCGACGGGAAGATCGGTCGTCGAACCGACGATCGGGATGCGACGGCAGCGGACGAAACCGCCCACGGCGAGACCCGCGGGCCGACGCCGCGCGTCGCCGTCGGCGCGCGCCGCGCCTTCCCGCCGACCCGCGGCGATGCCCTGCTTCTCGCCTTCTCGGTGGTGGCCGCCGCCGGCCTCCTCTCCGGAGCCCCCCATGCCGCGACCCTTTCGCTCGCCCTGACCCTGGCCATCGTCGTCGTCGCCGTCCTCCGCTTCCTCCCCTCGGCGGAGGAGGCGGTCGCCGAACCGGCGACGCAGGATGTCGACGCCGCCGTCGCCGCCCGAGCCCGCGCCGAGGCGGAGAGCGCCGCCAAGTCGCGTCTCCTCGCCACCGCCGGCCACGAGATCCGCACGCCGCTCCACGGCATCGTCGGCATGGCCGATCTCCTCGCCGACACGCCGCTGACCCCGGAGCAGAGCGCCTACGTGCGCGCCGTCCGCACCTCCGGCGCCGCCCTTCTCGGCCTCGTCGACGACGTGCTCGACCTCACCCGCGTCGAGGCCGGTCGCCTCGCCCCGACCCCCGAACCGATCGACCTGCAGGCGCTCGTCGAGGACGTCGTCGAGCTGATGGCGCCGCGCGCCCACGGCAAGGGCCTCGAACTCGCGTCGATCGTCGCCCCCGGCCTGCCCAAGCGGGTCGAGGCCGATCCGATCCTGCTGCGTCAGGTGTTGATCAATCTCGCCGGCAACGCGGTGAAATACACCGCCACCGGCGGCGTCGCCGTCGAAGTCGAACCCGCTGCCGGCCCGGCCGCCGCCGGCCGCATCGCCTTCCGCGTTCGCGACACCGGCGTCGGCATCGCCGCCGCCGATGCCGAGCGGATCTTCGCCGAATTCGAACGCGCCGCCCCCGGTACCGACCCGCGCGGCGGCGGCACCGGCCTCGGCCTCGCCATCGCCCGATCGATCGTCGAACGCATGGGTGGCGATCTCCGCCTGGAGAGCCGCCCCGGCGAGGGCTCGGTCTTCTTCTTCGATCTGCGCCTGCCCGCCGTCGAGAGCCGCGAACCTGCGACCGCCCCGCTCGCCGGCCGCCGTCTGGCGCTGATCTCCGCCGGCGTGGTCGAGCCGCCGCTGCTGGTCCGCCGTCTCCATGCCCTCGGCGCCGACGCCGTCCTGGTGGCCGAGCCGACCGCCCTCGATTCGGCGGAACGCTTCGACGTCGTCCTCGTCGACGGCGACGATCGCGCCGCAGAGCATCTCGCCGTTCTGCGCGCCGGCTTCGCGTTCGCCCCCCCGGCGGTGGTGCTGATCACCCCGACCGACCGCGCCCGCCTCGCCGAATGGCGCCGCGCCGGGTTCGCCGGTCATCTGGTCAAACCGGTGCGTGCCGCCTCGCTGGCGCGGGTCGTCGCCGCGCTCGGCGCCGGCGAAGGCCTCGACGAACCGACCGCCGCGACCGGAGCCCCGCGGACCGCGCCCGCCGGCGGCCTCGACCTGCTGCTCGCCGACGACAACGAGATCAATGCCCTGCTCGGTCGCGCCCTGCTCGAGAACCTCGGCCATCGGGCCACCGTCGTCGCCGACGGCGCGGCCGCGGTCGCCGCGGTCGCCGAGGCGCGCGACCGCGGTCGCCCCTTCGCCGGCGTGCTGATGGACCTCCATATGCCCGGTATGGACGGCTTCTCGGCGATTCGCGCCCTGCGCCGCGCCGAGGCGAGCGACGACCACCGCCTCGGCATCGTCGCCCTGACCGCCGACGGCACCGCCGCCGCGGCGATGCGGGCTCGCGCCGCCGGTGCCGACGCGGTGCTGGTCAAGCCGATCGAGCGCGAACGCCTCGCCGCCCTGCTCACCGGCTTCGCCGCCGCGTCGACCTGCGCCGCCGGCGCCTGATCCGGCGTCGCTGAACGCGATCCGCCCGATGCCGTTTGACGGTCCACACGTGACCGAACGACCCTCACCGTCATAGGATCGTCATCGCAGTGTCACGGCTCCGTCGCCGCGCCGTGGTCTGTCGACAGGAAGGCGTCCGACGATGCCGGCGCCGATTTCGACCTCGGGTCGGTCGGCGACGGATCGCTCGGGACGCCGTTCCTTCGGCCACGAGGTCCTCGATGTCGGCTCCCGCTCCGCTGTCACCCCGCCGCCTCCTCGGCAAGATCGTCCCGCCGCGCCATCTGCCCGCCGGGCGCCTCGACGTCCTGCCCGGCTTCGGCCTGCCGGCGCCGATCGGCCGCCTGAAGGGCGCCTCGCTCGAGGCCAGCCTGGGGCGGATCGGCTCGCTCGAGGTGCGCCTCGCCCGCACCGTCGGTGAAGTGAAGCGGGCGCAGGAACTGCGCTACCGGGTGTTCTACGAAGAGATGTCGGCGATCGCCGACGTTCGCGCCCTGATGACGCGGCGCGATTCGGACGCCTACGACGCGATCTGCGATCACATCCTGGTGCTCGATCACGCCACGCCCGAGCCGAAACCTTTCGGCAAGTCGCGGCCGAAGATCGTCGGCACCTACCGGGTGCTGCGCCAGTCGGTCGCCGAGCGCCACGACGGCTTCTATTCGGCGAACGAATACGATCTTGCCGCCCTGCTCGATCGCCATCGCGGCCTCGAGTTCCTGGAGCTCGGCCGCTCCTGCGTGCTGCCCGCCTATCGCGGCAAGCGCACCGTCGAACTGCTGTGGCAGGGGGTCTGGGCCTATGTGCTCGCCCATCGCATCGACGCGATGATCGGCTGTGCCAGCCTCGAGGGCACCGACCCGTCGCGCCTCGCCCTGCCCCTCTCCTTTCTGCATCACAATTGCGCCGCCGATGCCGACTGGCAGGTTCGGGCGCTGCCCGAGCGCTTCTCCGCCATGGACCGCATGGCGCCGGCGGCGATCGACACCCGCGCTGCGCTCCAGTCGCTGCCGCCGTTGATCAAGGGTTATCTGCGCATCGGCGCCAAGGTCGGCGACGGCGCGGTGGTCGACCACCAGTTCGGTACCACCGACGTCTTCATCGTCATGCCCGTCGCCCGGATCTCCGAGCGCTACATCACCTTCTACGGCGCCGACGCCGGTCGTCGGGCGAGCTGAGACGCTCGACCATCGCGAAAGCGTAGGGTGCATCGAGCCGAAGCCGAGATGCACCGTGCCGCACCCTACGGCCGTAGGTCCCGCCTCACGTCAGCTTCGCCGTCAGCACCTTGAAGCTCGCCCAGCCGAAGGCGACGGCGAAGAGCCCGTCGAGCCAGCGCTTCGCTCCGAGAAACGTCGCGGTGACGCGCCGGTTCGAGAACAGGACGGCATAGCCGTGGAAGATCGTCGCGCTCTGCAGGCCGACCAGAGCGACGACCAGCGCGAGTTCGGCCGGCTTCGCGTCCGCCGGAACGCCGAGCGAATAGAGCGATGCGAAGAACAGGATCGCCTTGGGATTGGTGATGTGCAGCGCATAGCCCTGGAGCAGCGTCGCGATCCGTGACGACGAGCCCAGCGCCCGCAGCGCCGCCGACGGCTTCGGGCTCAGCGCCGAGCGCGCCGATCGAAAGGCGAGCCAGCCCAGATAGAGCGCGCCGGCGTAACGCAGCACCTCGAAGACCCAGGCGTTCGCCATCATCACCGCGCCGAGCCCGAGGGCGGCGGCGATCGACCAGGTGAGCGACCCGGCGGTGACGCCGGTGGCGAGCGTCAGCGCCCTGAGGCGACCGGCCTCCATCGCCGTGCCGGCGATGGCCAGTGTCGTCGGGCCGGGGCTGGCGACGCCGACGAGCGCGGCGCCGAGGATCAGCGGCAGATCGATATGCGACACTGGAAACCCTCCGAGACGGGAGGCGATCCTGGACCGGCGGTGGCGCGAAGACCAGCCGCTCGCGGATCACGCCTTCTCGATCTCCTTGGCCCGCGCCTTCAGTCGATAGAGCGCGTCGAGCGCCTCGCGCGGGCTCATGTCGTCGGGCGCGAGCGTCGCGATCTCTGCGGCGAGCTTGTCGAACCGTTCGTCGGCGATCGGCTCGGGCGGGGCAGGGGTCTTCGGCGCCGCCGCCGAGAACAGCGGCAATTCGTCGACGAACGTATCGCGCCGCCCGCGCCGGTCCTGCTCCTCGAGCTGCTTCAACACCTGTCGCGCCCGGTCGATGACCTTCGGCGGGAGCCCGGCGAGCCGCGCCACCTGGATGCCGTAGGAGCGATCGGCCGCGCCGGCGACGATCTCGTGCAGGAAGACCACGTCGCCCTTCCACTCGCGCACCGTCGAGGTGACGTTGGCGATGCGCGGCAGCCGCTCGGCGAGCGCCGTCAGCTCGTGATAGTGGGTGGCGAAGAGGGCGCGACACTTGTTGACCGCATTGAGGTGCTCGATCGTCGCCCAGGCGATCGAAAGGCCGTCGAAGGTCGCCGTGCCGCGGCCGATCTCGTCGAGGATGACCAGGGCGCGCGGCCCCGCCTGATTGAGGATGGCGGCGGTCTCCACCATCTCCACCATGAAGGTCGAGCGGCCACGCGCCAGATCGTCGGCCGCGCCGACGCGGGAGAACAGGCGATCGACGATGCCGATCGTCGCCTCGCGCGCCGGCACGAAGGCGCCGATCTGCGCCATCAGCACGATGAGGGCGTTCTGGCGGAGAAAGGTCGACTTGCCGCCCATGTTGGGGCCGGTGACGATGGTGAGCCGCCCGTCACCCTCGCTCGCTCGCGGTCCGAGATCGCAGTCGTTGGCGACGAAGGGCTCGCCGCTGCCCTCCCGCAGCGCCTGTTCGACCACCGGATGGCGCCCGCCGACGATGCGGAAGGCGAGGCCTTCCTCGATCTTCGGCCGGACGTAGCCCTCCTGATCGGCGAGTTCGGCGAGGCCGCTCGCGACGTCGAGCACGGCGAGCGCCTCCGCCGCGGCGCGGATCTCCGCCTCCCGGCCGAGCGCCGCATTCGCCAGCGTGTCGAAGATCTCGCCCTCGATCGCCAGCGCCCGCTCGCCGGCCGAGGCGATCCGCGCCTCGAGGTCGGAGAGCTCGACGGTGGTGAAGCGCACCGCGTTGGCCAACGTCTGGCGGTGGATGAAGCGCTCGGCGAGCGGTGGCGCGAACAGCTTCTCGGCATGCGCCGGGGTGGTGTCGACGAAGAAGCCGAGCACGTTGTTGTGGCGGATCTTCAGCGATTTGATGCCGGTCTCCACCACGTAATCGGCCTCCAGCCGGGCAATGGTGCGGCGGCTGTCGGCGGAGAGCTCGCGCGCCTCGTCGAGCGGCAGCGACCAGCCCGGCCGCACGAAGCCGCCGTCACGCCGGCCGAAGGGCAACTCGTCGAGGAGCGCCCCCTTGAGCAGATCGAAGAGATCCATCGGCGCGGCGGCGAGCGCCTCGTGCACCCGGGCGAGTTCCTCCGGCAGGATCCCGACCGCGCCGAGCACGCCGCCGAGATCGCGCGCCGCGACGAGGCCGGCGCGGATCGCCCCGAGGTCACGCGGGCCGCCGCGCTGGAGGCCGAGCCGGCCGAGCGGCCGCAGCATGTCGGGCGCGGCGGCGAGCGCCTCGCGCAGGCGCCGCCGCAGGGCCGGGTCGTCGAGGAGGAAGCCGACTGCGTCGAGACGCGTCTCGATGACGCGGCGGTCGGTCGAAGGGCCGGCGAGCCGCTCGGCGAGGAGCCGTTGGCCGCCCGCCGTCACCGTGCGGTCGATCGCGAAGAGGAGCGAGCCGCGGCGCTCGCCGGAGAGCGTGCGGGAGATCTCGAGATTGGCGCGGGTGCCGGCGTCGACCGACATCATCGCCGCCCCGTCGCCGAGGCCGCCCTCGCGCCGCGGCGGCTCGAGCGGCGCCCGCGCCCCCTTCTGGGTGCGCTCGACATAGGCGACGACGCCGGAGATCGCCGAAAGCTCGAGCCGCGAGAAGCGCCCGAAGGCGTCGGTGGTCGCGACCGCGAAGGCGCTGGCGACGCGGCTCTCGGCGGTGGTGACGTCGAAGAGCGCGGCGGCGACCGGGGTCAGGGCGATGCGCTCGGAACGCAGGATCGGCTTCAGCTCGGCGTCGTCGAAGAGCCGGTCGGGGAGCACGATCTCGCGCGGTTCGATCCGGGCGATCTCGGCGGAAAGCCGGCTGCCGTCGGTCTCGGCGACCCGGAAGGCGCCGGACGAGATGTCCACCCAGGCGAGGCCGAAGCGGCTCTCCTCGCCCTCGCCGCCCTTCGCGCGGGTGAGACCCAGCAGCCAGTTGGCGCGGCCGGCCTCGAGCAGGTTGTCCTCGGTGATGGTGCCGGGGGTGACGAGGCGGACGACGTCGCGCTTCACCACCGATTTCGAGCCGCGCTTCCTCGCCTCCGCCGGGTCCTCCAGCTGTTCGCACACCGCCACTCGGAATCCGAGCGCGATCAGCCGCTGAAGATACTCGTCGGCGCGGGAGACCGGCACCCCGCACATCGGGATGTCCTCGCCGAGGTGCTTGCCCCGCTTGGTCAGCACGATACCGAGGGCGCGCGACGCCTCCTCCGCGTCGCGGAAGAACAGCTCGTAGAAGTCGCCCATCCGATAGAACAACAGGCAGTCCGGATTGGCCGCCTTGATCTCGATGTACTGCTCCATGACGGGCGTCGGGCGCAGGTCGGAGGCGTCGCGGGCCGTCGGATCGGACATGAGGGGAGAGCTCTCGGGGAGGGCGCGAGGGTGGGGAGGACGAGAGACCTTACCAGAAGGCGCGCGGCGCGCGACCCGCGCGATCGTCTCGCCTCCCGCCTTTCCACGGCGAAGCGGTGGTGGAATGCGAGAAAGTGCCTGTCGAGACCCCGCTCGAGACCAAGGAAGCATGAGATTCCATCGATTCGCCCGACGTGCCGCGCTTGAGCGACGGGCAGCGCGCGATTATGGTCCTCTCCCCTTCGCCGAGACGTGAGTTCGAGAAGATCCGTGGCGCGGTCCTCGCCGCCGCGACGCTTCTCACACCTTTCGGGCGACAAGACCCGCGCGGGAAGCGCGGCCGTGGAGTGAGACATGGACCTGAACGACAAGCCCTCGGGCAAGACCCGCCTCGCCGTCACCGACCAGGAGGCGCTGCAGTTCCACGCCCAGGGCAAGCCCGGCAAGCTCGAGGTGGTGCCGACCAAGCCGATGGCCACCCAGCGCGACCTGTCGCTCGCCTATTCGCCGGGCGTCGCCGTGCCGGTGCGCGCCATCGCCGACGATCCCTCCAAGGCCTACGACTACACCTCGAAGGGCAACCTCGTCGCCGTCATCTCCAACGGCACCGCGATCCTCGGTCTCGGCAATCTCGGCGCGCTGGCGTCGAAGCCGGTGATGGAGGGCAAGGCGGTGCTGTTCAAGCGCTTCGCCGACGTCGACAGTATCGACCTCGAGGTCGCGACCGAGGACGTCGACGAATTCATCGCCGCGGTGCGCTACCTCGGCCCCTCCTTCGGCGGCATCAACCTCGAGGACATCAAGGCCCCCGAGTGTTTCATGATCGAGAGCCGTCTGCGCGAGCTGATGGAGATCCCGGTCTTCCACGACGACCAGCACGGCACCGCGATCATCTCCGCCGCCGGCATCATCAACGCCCTGCACCTGACCGGCCGCCGCATCGAGGACGCCAAGCTCGTGTGCAACGGCGCCGGCGCCGCCGGCATCGCCTGCATCGAGCTGGTCAAGGCCATGGGCTTCCGCGCCGAGAACGTCGTCCTCTGCGACACCAAGGGCGTGGTCTTCAAGGGCCGCACCGAGGGCATGAACCAGTGGAAGTCGGCCCACGCGGTCGAGACCGAGGCGCGCAGCCTCGCCGACGCGGTGAAGGGCGCCGACATCTTCTTCGGCCTCTCCGCCAAGGGGGCGCTCACCCCCGAGATGGTCACCACCATGGCCGCCCAGCCGATCATCTTCGCCATGGCCAACCCGGATCCGGAGATCACGCCGGAAGAGGCCCAAGCGGTTCGCCCCGACGCCATCGTCGCCACCGGCCGTTCCGACTATCCGAATCAGGTCAACAACGTCCTCGGCTTCCCCTACATCTTCCGCGGCGCCCTCGACGTGCGGGCGACCACCATCAACGAGGAGATGAAGATCGCCGCGGCGGAAGCCCTCGCCGCGCTCGCCCGTGAGGACGTGCCCGACGAAGTGGCCGCCGCCTATCGCGGCGTCCGCCCCAAGTTCGGCCCGCAGTACATCATTCCGGTGCCCTTCGATCCGCGCCTGATCTCCGAGATTCCGGCCGCGGTCGCCAAGGCGGCGATGGAATCGGGCGTCGCCCGCCGGCCGATCGTCGACATGGAGGCCTATCGCCAGAGCCTCTCGGCCCGCCGCGATCCGGTCGCCGGCACGCTGCAGCGCATCTTCTCCAAGCTCAAGGCCGAGCCGAAGCGCGTCGTCTTCGCCGAAGGCGAGGAGGAGCAGGTGATCCGCGCCGCCGTCTCCTTCGTCAACCAGGGCCTCGGCACGGCGATCCTGGTCGGCCGCGAGGACCGTATCGCCGCCGCGGTGAAGGCGTCCGGCATCGACCTGCCGGAGGGCGTCGAGATCGCCAACGTGCTCACCGCCGAGCGGGTCAAGGCCTACGCCGATCACCTCTACGAGCGGCTGCAGCGCAAGGGCTTCCTCTATCGCGACTGCGCCCGTTTCGTCCTCGACCGCAACGTCTTCGCCGCTTCGATGGTGGCGCTCGGCGACGCCGATGCCATGGTGTCGGGCGCCACCCGCCACTTCACCTCGGTGCTCAACGACGTCCGCCGCGTCATCGACGCCCGCCCGGCGCATCGGGTCATCGGCCTGTCGCTGATCGTCGCCCGCGGTCGCACCGTGCTGGTCGCCGACACCGCCATCACCGAGCTGCCGAACGGCGAGGAACTGGCCGAGATCGCCGAAGAAGCCGCCGGCGCCGCCCGCCGGCTCGGCTACGAGCCGCGCGTCGCCTTCCTCGCCTATTCGAACTTCGGCCAGCCGCCGGGCGAACGCACCGCTTTCGTTCGCGAGGCGGTCGAGATCCTCGACCGTCGTCACGTCGATTTCGAATACGACGGCGAGATGTCGGCCGACGTCGCCCTCGATCCGGCGCGCATGGCGGCCTATCCGTTCTGCCGCCTGAAGGGTCCGGCCAACGTCCTGGTGATGCCGGCCTTCCACGCCGCCTCGATCACCTCCGGCGCGCTGCGCGTGCTCGGCGGCGCGACCGTCATCGGCCCGCTGCTCGTCGGTCTCGACAAGCCGGTGCAGCTGGTGCCGCTCGGCGCCCGCGACAGCGACCTCGTCAACATGGCGGCGCTGGCGGCGTATGATGTGAACGGGTGAGTGGCGGTTTCTCCGTCACCGACGGTGACGGAGAAACGCGGACGTCCGGTGGACGTCCGCGAACCACGAACGCCCCGAGCCATGCGAGGGGCCGGGACGGTCTCGAATTCAACCGACCGTCTCACGGGCGGGCCGGATGAGACCCGGTTCGAGCCCCGCTCCGATCGGACGCCCCGGTGAGCACTCGCCGCCCAAGATGGCCTACCGGCCGTCCTCTCAGCCCGGCTTCGGCCGCGATCGGGTCTGCGCCGTCGCCTCGCGCTGCGCCTCTTCCAGATCGAGTTCGTCGTCCGCCTTGATGTCGTGCAGGAAGACCTTCGATTCCTCCGAGAAATAGCTGCGGATCGGCCCGGCCAGCGCGACCACCAGAGCGATGAAGACGACGACGCCGATGACGGGGAACACGAGGTCGGACATGGGCTCTCCTCCTCCTCGGGAGGCGGCGGACCATTGCCGGCACCACCCGAGACCATGATGGGCCGCACGACTTCGTCGGCACCTTCCATCTGAAATCTAGCGCGAATTTCGGTTCGGTGCAGGATGGGAACCTTGCGGAGGTCGGCAAACGACGAACGGCGGACCCGCGAGCCCGCCGTTCGCCGAATTTCGCTCGGAATCGACGTCAGTGAGCCGAGCCGGACTTCTTGGCCATCAGTCCGTCGCCGGTGAAGGCGAGGATCACCAGGAAGGCGGCCGCCACCGAAGCGAGCAGGCCGATGATCAGGGCCGGATAGCCCCACACGACGACGGACGCGACGAAGGCGACGAGAACCGCCGCGAGCAAGAGAGCGAACATGGTTTCCTCCTCGGGATCGGCCGCCTCGGGTTCGACGAAACCGTTCCCGAGCGACACCGTCCGTGCCCCTCGGGTCCTCCCGTCGCTCCGCACCGGGATGGCGGGCGGCGCGATCCGATAGACGGTTACGTATTTGGACGTAAGGAGTCCGATGGTCGCAGGCGCCGGTGACGATCGGGAAATTTCCGTCTCTCGGGAAAGATCCGCGATGGAAAGCCACGTCGCGGAGGGCTATTTTCGCCCGCGTCGCAATTCACAATTCGGCCGCGCCGTCGCGCCGCCACCGGGGAGAAGCAAAGCACCGATGGCCGCGCCGGAGCGTCTCGCAGGACTGATCGATGCCGACGATCTGCGTCGGCGGCTCTCCGCTCTGGTCGCGGAAGGTGCGGACGGCGGCAATCCCGCGGTTCGCGCCAAGGCCCTGGTGATCCTGAAGGAGGTGCGGCTCGAAGCCCGCGGCCGCATCCAGGAGATGTTGCTCGCCGACAAGCGCGGCGTGCTCTGCGCCGAGCGGCTCTCCTTCGTCCAGGACGAGTTGATCCGGGTGATCTACGACTTCGCCGTCGCCCACGTCTATCCGGTGACCAACCGCTCGTCGGCCGAGCGCATGTCGATCGCCGCGGTCGGCGGCTACGGCCGCGCCACGCTGGCGCCGGGCTCGGACATCGATCTGCTCTTCATCCTGCCCTACAAGCAGACGCCCTGGGGCGAGAGCGTCGTCGAATACATCCTCTACATGCTGTGGGATCTCGGCCTGAAGGTCGGCCACGCCACCCGCAACGTCGAGGAATGCATCCGCCTGTCGCGGTCCGACCTGACCATCCGCACCGCCATCCTCGAGGCGCGCTACATCTGGGGCGATCGGCCGCTCTTCGACGAACTGGAGACGCGCTTCGATCGCGACGTGGTGCAGGGAACCGGTCGCGACTACATCGCCGCCAAGCTCGCCGAACGCGACGAACGCCACAAGCGCCAGGGCATGAGCCGCTATCTGGTCGAGCCCAACATCAAGGAGGGCAAGGGGGGCCTGCGCGATCTCCAGACCCTGTTCTGGATCGCCAAATACTTCTACCGGGTGAAGGACGCCCGCGACCTGATCGCCGCCGGCGTCTTCTCACGCGCCGAATACCGCCGTTTCGAGCGCTGCGACGATTTCCTCTGGGGCGTGCGCTGCCACATGCACTTCGCCACCAACCGAGCCGAAGAGCGCCTCTCCTTCGATCTCCAGCGCGAGATCGCCGCCCGCCTCGGCTACCGGGACAAGGCCGGGTTGCGCGCCGTCGAGCGCTTCATGAAGCACTATTTCCTCTTCGCCAAGAACGTCGGCGACCTGACCCTGATCTTCTGCGCCGCGCTCGAAGAGGAACACGTCAAACAGGCGCCGGTGCTCAACCGCTTCTTCGGCCGCTTCACCCGCCGCCGCAAGCCCAAGGGCAACGGCGAGGCCTTCGTCGTCGACCATTCCCGCATCAACGTCGCCGACGACGAGGTGTTCGAGCGCGATCCCTGCAATCTGATCCGCATCTTCCACGAAGCCGATCGCAACAATCTCGATTTTCATCCCGACGTGCTGCAGCTGATCACCCGCTCGCTGCGGTTCGTCGACGATCGTCTGCGCGAGGACGAGGCGGCCAATCGCCTCTTCCTCGAACTCGTCGCCTCCCGTCACGACCCCGAGCGCGTCCTGCGGCGCATGAACGAGACCGGTGTTCTCGGCCGTTTCGTGCCGGAGTTCGGGCGGATCGTGGCGATGATGCAGTTCAACATGTACCACCACTACACCGTCGACGAGCACCTCCTGCGCTCGATCGGTGAGTTGGCGGCGATCGAGAAGGGCGCGATCGCCGAAGAGGTGCCGCTCGCCACCGAGCTCTTCCCCGGCATCCAGAACCGCAAGGTGCTCTACGTCGCGACCTTCCTCCACGACATCGCCAAGGGGCGGCCGGAGGATCACTCGCTCTACGGCGGCATCATCGCCCGACGCCTGTGCCCGCGGCTCGGCCTCGGCGCCGCCGAGACCGAGACGGTCGCCTGGCTGGTCGAGAACCATCTGGTGATGAGTTCGGTCGCGCAGGGCCGCGACCTCAACGACCGCCGCACCATCGAGACCTTCGCCGAGATCGTCCAGTCGCCGGAGCGCCTCAAGCTGCTCCACTGCCTCACCGTCGCCGACATCCGCGCCGTCGGTCCGGGGGTCTTCAACGGCTGGAAGGGCCAGCTTCTGCGGACCCTCTACTACGAGACCGAGCCCTATCTCGCCGGCGGTCATTCGCAGGTCGGACGCGACCAGCGCGTCGCCCGCGCCAAGGCGGAGCTGGCCGACAAGCTCGCCGGCTGGAACGATGCGGAGAAGGCGGCCTACGTCGAGCGGCACTATCCGCCCTACTGGCTGCGCGTCGACCTGCCGCGCAAGGTCCGTCACGCCGAGTTCATCCGCACCGCGACGCGTGAGAAAAAGAAGCTCGCCACCGCGGTGATGCCGCACGCCTTCGAGGGCGTCACCGAGATCACCGTGCTCGCCGACGACCATCCGCGCCTCCTGTCGGCGATCGCCGGGGCCTGCGCCGTCGCCGGCGCCAACATCGTCGACGCCCAGATCTACACGACGACCGACGGTCTGGCGCTCGACACCATCTTCGTCGGCCGCGAATTCACCGACGACCAGGACGAGATGCGGCGCGGCCAGCGCATCTCGGCGCTGATCGAAAAGACGCTGACCGGCACCGAGCGGCTGCCCGAACAGGTGGCGCGCAAGACCGCCGCTCGCACCCGCCTCGAGGCCTTCACCATCCCGACCGACGTGATGGTCAACAATTCCTGGTCGGATCGCTTCACCGTGCTCGAGGTCTCCGGCCTCGATCGGCCGGGCCTGCTCTACGATCTCACCCGCGAGATCTCCGACCTCAACCTCAACATCGCCTCCGCCCACATCGCCACCTTCGGCGAGCGGGTGGTCGACGTCTTCTATGTGACCGATCTCTTCGGCCACAAGGTCGAGAGCCGATCGCGCGAGAAGACGATCCGCGAACATCTGCTGCGCGCTTTCGACGGACGCGATCCGAAGAAGAGCGAACGCCTGTCGGCCTGATCCCGCGGACCCGTCGGCGACGATCACCGGACCCCTGCAACCACCGAGCCGAGGTGTCGCGCTCCTTGTCGCTCCTCCGCAACGTCCTCACCGTCGGCGGCGCCACCCTCGTCTCGCGCGTCGCGGGCTTCCTGCGCGACACGGCGCTCGCCGCCGCACTCGGCACCGGCCCGGCCGCCGACGCCTTCTTCGTCGCCTTCCGTCTGCCCAACCTCTTCCGCCGCCTCTTCGCCGAGGGCGCCTTCGCCGCCGCCTTCGTGCCGCTCCTCGTCCGCCGCCGCGGCGAGGCGGGGGATGCGGCGGCGGCGCGGTTCGCCGGCGAGGCGTTGGTCGGACTGACGGCAGTGGTGGTGGTGGTCGCGATCGCCGCCCTCTTCGCCGCGCCGCTCCTCGTCGATCTCCTCGCCCCCGGCTTCACCGCCGACCCGGAGAAACACGAACTGGCGATCCGGCTGGCGCGGATCTGTCTGCCCTATCTGGTGGCGATCACCGTGGTGGCGCTGCTCTCCGGCCTGATGACCGCCGATCGCCGCTATCTGATGCCCGCCCTCGCCCCGGTGGTGCTCAACCTGGTGCTGATCGCCACCCTCGTCGCGCTCCTGGCGAAAGGCGGCGTCGAACCCGACCGGGCGGCGACGGTCCTCTCCTGGGCGGTGGTGGTCGGTGGCCTCGGCCAGGTCGGCCTTCTCGCCGTCGCGGTGTCGCGCGCGAACCTCGCCCCGCCGATCGTCGCGCCGCGCCTCTCGCCCGAGATCCGCCGTCTCTTCCGCCTGGGCCTTCCCGGTCTCCTCGCCGGCGGCATGAGTGAGATCAATCTGATCGTCGGCACCGTCATCGCCTCGTCGACCGCCGGTGCCGTCTCCTGGCTCTATTACGCCGATCGGCTCTACCAGCTTCCCCTCGGCGTCGTCGGCATCGCCGTCGGTCAGGTGCTGCTGCCCGAGATCGCCCATCGGCTGGGTGACCGGGACGGCGACGGCGGCCGCGACGTCCAGAACCGGGCGCTGGAGTTCGCTCTCGCCCTGGCTCTGCCCGCCGCTCTGGCTCTGGCGCTCCTCGCCGAGCCGATCGTCTCGGTGCTCTTCGAGCGCGGCGCCTTCACCGCCGCCGATCGCCTCGCCGCCGCTCGAGCACTCGCGGTCTTCGCCGCCGGCCTGCCGGCCTTCGTCCTCGTCCGCGTCTTCGCCCCGGCCTTCTATGCCCGCGAGGACACCGTCACGCCGATGGTGATCGGCGGCCTCGCCGTGGCGGTCAACGTCGCGACGGCGCTGGCGTTTCTGCCCGTCGTCGGCTGGCTCTCGGTGGCGATCGCCACCGCCGTCGCCGGCTGGGTCAACGCCGGCCTGCTCTTCGCCCGCCTGCTGGCGCGCGGCCACTGGCACATCGATGCCGATCTCCGCCGCCGGCTGCCGCGTCTCGCCGTCGCGGCGGCGGCGATGGCGGTGACGGTGCACCTCGCCGGCCTCGGTCTCACCGAAGCCTTCGGCCCCGCCCGTGGCTTCGCCGGCAAGGCCGGTGCGCTGGCGCTGCTGGTCGGGCTCGGCCTTCTCGTCCACGGCGGCCTCGTCGTCGCTCTGCGGGTGGTCGAACCGGCCCGCCTCGGCGCTTTTCTGCGCCGGTCGTGATCGTCGAGATGTCGAGCCGTCTTGCTCGCGCCCCGCGGATCGCGCATAACGCGCCCGCCGCTCGATGCGGCGAGGGTCGATGCGAGCCGCCGATGATCGACGGCCGAGACGGAAGCGAGCCATGACCGACGAGAGCCGAGCCACCTTCGAACCCCGCGTCTTCTCCGGGGTCCAGCCGACCGGCAATCTGCACCTGGGCAACTACCTCGGTGCCATCCTGCGCTTCGTCGAGATGCAGAAGTCCTTCTCCTGCATCTATTGCGTCGTCGATCTGCACGCCATCACCCAGCCGGTGGCGGTGTGGGGCGGCCCGACCCAGCTCGCCGCCAACATCCGCGAGGTGACCGCGGCCTTCCTCGCCGCCGGCATCGATCCGGTGAAGCACATCGTCTTCAACCAGAGCCGGGTGCCCGAGCACGCCGAACTCGCCTGGATCTTCAACTGCGTCGCCCGCATGGGCTGGATGGAGCGGATGACCCAGTTCAAGGAGAAGGCCGGCAAGGACCGCGAGCGCGCCTCGCTCGGTCTCTTCGCCTATCCGACCCTGATGGCCGCCGACATCCTCGTCTATCGCGCCACCCACGTGCCGGTCGGCGAGGACCAGAAGCAGCACCTCGAGCTGACCCGCGACATCGCCCAGAAGTTCAACAACGATTTCGCCGATTCGATCCGCGCCCACGGCTTCGGCGACGCCTTTTTCCCGCTCACCGCGCCGCTGATCCAGGGCCCGGCGACCCGCGTCATGAGCCTGCGCGACGGCACCAAGAAGATGTCGAAGTCGGATCCCTCCGACCTCTCCCGCATCAACCTGACCGACGACCGCGACACCATCGCCGCCAAGCTCAGGAAGGCCAAGACCGATCCCGAGCCGCTGCCGAGCGAGGTCGAGGGTCTCACCGGCCGCCCCGAGGCGCAGAACCTCGTCGGCATCTATGCGGCCCTTTCCGGCCAGACGACCGCCGACGTGCTCGGCCGGTTCGGCGGCGGTCAGTTCTCGGCCTTCAAGGCGGCGCTGACCGAACTCGCGGTCGACCAGCTCGGCCCGGTCGGCGCCGAGATGAAGCGCCTGATGGACGACACCGCCTACATCGACGGCGTCCTGAAGGACGGCGCCGAGCGCGCCTCGGCCATCGCCCGTCCGGTGATGGACGCGGTCAAGGACATCGTCGGCTTCATCCACTGACGGCCGTCACGGGTCCAGGAACGAGGGCGCGCCTCCGGCGACGGGGCGCGCCCTTCCCGTTTCGGCGACCCTGCCCACCGCGCTCCGGCTTGCCCCTCGGCCTCTCAGGTGGCAGGGTCGACCCATGGGTCTGAAACGCTCCTCCCTCGAGGCCGGTCACCGGCGCAAGTTCCTGGTCGTCGTCGACGACACGCCCGAATGCGACCGGGCGGTGGTCTTCGCCGCGCGTCGCGCCGAGCACACCGGCGGCGGCCTCGTGCTGCTCCACATCATCGAGGACACCGACTTCCGCGCCTTCGTCGGCGTCGGCGAGGTCATGCGGCAACAGGCCCATGCCGCCGCCGAGACGGTGCTCGCCTCCGTCGCCGAGCGGGTGCTCGCGCTCGCCGGCATCGAGGCCGAACGGGTGATCCGCGAGGGCGCGCCGGCGGTCGAGGTGGTGCGTCACATCGAAGCGGACGAGGACATCGCCGTCCTGGTACTCGCCGCCGGGACGGGCTCCGAAGGTCCCGGACCGCTGGTCACCGCGCTGGCCGGTCGCGGCGCCGGCGCCTTTCCCGTGCCGATCACCATCGTGCCGGGCCATCTCTCCGACGCCGACATCGCCGCGATCGCCTGATTCGGGGCGATGTCTCCCGCTCGGGGTCCGCACGTGAACCATTCACGACGGAAAATGTCGCGCAAGAGGCCATTCGCGCCTCTCTCCGCCCTCCGTCGTCTGGACGGGGGGGCGCGAAGGCCCTATCTGGAAAACGTCCAATCCGGCTCGGGCCTTGACCCCGAGAGAGGAGCGCAGATGTTCATCGAGACCGAAGTCACCCCCAATCCCGCCACCTTGAAGTTCGTCCCCGGCCGCGCCGTGCTCGGCGAAGGCTCGCGCGAGTTCCGTTCCGCCACGACCGCGAGTGCCTCGCCGCTCGCCGCGCGCCTCTTCGAGATCGAGGGCGTCTCCGCCGTCTTCCTCGGCGCCGACTTCGTCTCGGTCACCAAGGACGGCCCCGAGTGGCAGCATCTGAAGCCGGCCATCCTCGGCACCATCATGGAGCACTTCCTCTCCGGCGCGCCGATCATCACCGGCGGTGCCGAGACGGGCGCTTCGCTCGACGGCTATTCAGAGAACGACCGCCGCATCATCGCCACCATCGAGCAGCTGCTCGAGGAGCGCGTTCGCCCGGCGGTGGCCGGTGACGGCGGCGACATCGTCTTCGCCCGCTGGGACGACGGCATCGTCTATCTCCACATGCGCGGCGCCTGCTCGGGCTGCCCGTCCTCCACCGCCACGCTGCGCAACGGCGTGCAGAACCTCCTCAAGCACTTCATCCCGGAAGTGATCGAGGTGCGCGCCGCCTGAGCGGCAGCCTCGCGGACCATGCCATGATCCTGCTTGCCGTCGACACCGCCCTCGATGCCTGCGCCGCCGCGGTGGCGCGGTCGCACGATGGTACGGTCGAGGTCTTCGGCGTCACCGAGGTCATCGGCCGCGGCCACGCCGAATGCCTGATGCGGGTGGTCGACGACGCGCTCGCCCGCGCCGGGGTCGCCCACGCCGATCTCGACGGTTACGCCGTGTCGATCGGCCCCGGCAGTTTCACCGGCATCCGCGTCGGCGTCGCTGCGGTGCGCGGCTTCGCCCTCGCCGCCGGGAAGCCGGCGGTCTCGGTGACCTCGCTCGAGGCCCTGGCGCAAGAGGGCAGGGCGCTCGCGCCCGGTCGGTCGATCGTCGCGGTGCTCGACGCCCGCAAGGACGAGGTCTACGCCCAGGCCTTCGACGCCGACGGTCGCCCGCTCGACGCGGCGGTGGTCGCCCCCGCCGCCCGCATCGCCCATCGCGCCGCCGAACTCGGCGCCATGGTGATCGGCTCCGGCGCGCCGCTCCTCGCGGCGATCGACCCCTCTCTCGACATCGTCGCCGCGACACCCTTCCCGGCGATCGACACCATCGCCCGCCTGGCGCTGCCCCGCCTCGCCGCGGCAACACCGACCACACCACGCCCCTCGCCGCTCTACGTGCGTGCCCCCGACGCCAAGCCGCAGGGCGCGGCGCGGCTGGCGCGGCTCACGCCCGGCGGCCTCGCCGCGGGAGGCGCCCCATGAGCGTGTGGGACTATGCCGACTGGGTGCCCGCCTGGAACTGGTGGACCATGCCGGTCACCGTCGTCGGCGACGCGCGGGCCGAGGACCTCGATCGCCTCGCCGCCATCCATGCCGAGAGCTTTCCCGGTGCGCCGTGGAGCGCCGCCGATCTCGCCGCGCTGCTGCGCGAGGAGACCGTCTTCGGCCTCGTCGTCCGTCGCGCCAATTTCTTCGGCACGCGTTCGCCGGTCGCCTTCGTCCTCGCCCGCCTCGTCGCCGGCGAGGCGGAGATCCTCACCATCGCCGTCACCCCGGCCTATCGTCGCCACGGCTTCGCCCGACATCTGATGGAGCACGTCTTCCGCCGCCTCTATCACGATCGCGCCGAGACGCTGTTCCTCGAGGTCGACGCCGGAAACGAGGCGGCGCTGGCGCTCTACGGCCGCCTGCGCTTCCGAAAGGTCGGCGAACGCAAGGGCTATTACGCTCACGGCTCCGTTCCCGGCGCCACCGCGCTTGTCATGCGCGCCGATCTTCGCTAATCGCGAATCCATCGCCCCCGTTACAGGAGGTCGCCCGTGACCCGAACGACCAACGCCGAAGGCGAAGCTCACACCGACGACACCGCCCTCGAGGATCGGTGCGTCGCCGCCGGTATGCGCATGACCGACCAGCGTCGCGTCATCGCCCGCGTCATCGAGACCTCGCTCGATCATCCCGACGTCGAGGAGCTGCATCGACGCGCCGCGGCGATCGACAAGCGCATCTCGATCTCCACCGTCTATCGAACGGTGAAGCTGTTCGAGGACACCGGCATCATCGAGCGCCACGACTTCCGCGACGGCCGCTCGCGCTACGAGACCGTGTCGGACGACCATCACGACCATCTGATCGATCTCCGGTCCGGCAAAGTGGTCGAATTCCGCAACTCCGACATCGAGAAGCTGCAGCAGCTGATCGCCCGCGAACTCGGTTTCAAGCTCGTCGATCACCGGCTCGAGCTCTACGGCGTGCCGCTCGACGACGACCAGTCGTGACCCGATGAGACGCCTCGCCGCCGCGGTGGCCCTGACCAGATTGACGGCGATCACCGCGGTGGCCCTGCCGTTGCAGATGCTGGCGGTCCGGGCGAACTGGCGGCTGGCGTCGACACTGCCCGTCTGGTGGCATCGCCGCGCCCTCGAGGCGCTCGCCACCCGCATCCGCATCACCGGCGCGCCGGTCACCGACCGGCCGCTCCTGGTCACGCCCAACCACTCCTCCTGGCTCGACATCCCGGTCATCGCTTCGCTGATGCCGATCTCCTTCGTCGCAAAAGCCGAAGTGGCCGATTGGCCGCTCTTCGGCCTCTTCGCCAAGCTGCAACGCACCGTCTTCGTCGACCGCACCCGTCGCACCGCCACCGGCTCGGCGGCGAGCGAACTCGGCGGACGCCTCGCCGACGGCGACTGCATGGTGCTCTTCCCCGAAGGCACCTCCTGGCGCGGCGACGAGGTGCTGCCCTTCCGCTCGGCGCTTCTCGGCGCGGCGCGCAACGCCATCCTCCACGGCGGCCACGAACGCGTCTGGGTGCAGCCGCTGACCGTCGCCTACAAGCGCCTCGGCGGCCTGCCGATCGGCCGCGCCGAACGCGCCCGCGTCGGCTGGTACGGCGACACCGAGCTGCCCGGCCATCTCTGGGGCATCTTCCTCGCCGGCGGCCTCGACGTCGAAGTGATCTGGGGCGAAGCGCTGCCCTTCGACGAGACCACCAACCGCAAGAAACTCGCCGCCGACCTCGAAGCCACCGTCCGCCGTGACCTTCTCGCCGCGCTGAGGCCGTGACGAACGTCATCGCAGCGTCATCGCCGCGGATTGTTGTTCTCGAGGTCCGTGATCCGCGCTAGAGGTGGCGACGATCGCTCCCCCGTCGACGCGTCGCGTGTCGTGGGTGGAGCGAAAGACGATGCGGGTATCGAGCGTGGTGCGAGGCGATCCGCCGGGGACCCTCGCGGAAGGTGAGATGAGCGACGACAGGAAAGTCTTTCTCAAGACCTACGGCTGCCAGATGAACGTCTACGACAGCGAGCGTATGGCGGACACCCTGGCGCCGAACGGTTGGGTCGAGGCGGCGAGCGCCGAGGAGGCGGATCTCGTCATCCTCAACACCTGCCACATCCGTGAGAAGGCGTCGGAGAAGGTCTATTCCGAACTCGGCCGGCTGCGCGTTCTCAAAGGCGAGAAGGCCGAACGCGGCGAGAAACTGATGGTCGCCGTCGCCGGCTGCGTCGCCCAGGCCGAAGGCGTCGAGATCGCCCGCCGCGCCCCCGTCGTCGACATGGTCTTCGGCCCGCAGAGTTATCACCGCCTGCCGGAGATCCTGACCCGCGCCGACAACGGCTCGCGCGTCGTCGAGACCGAGTTTCCGGTCGAGGACAAGTTCGACCATCTCGCTCCCGCCTCGCGGGCGAAGACGGTCGCCCGCGGCCTCACCGCCTTCCTCACCGTGCAGGAGGGCTGCGACAAGTTCTGCACCTTCTGCGTCGTCCCCTACACCCGTGGCGTCGAGACCTCGCGACCGGTCGACCGCATCGTCGCCGAGGCCGAGCGCCTCGCCGAAGCCGGGGTGCGGGAGGTGACGCTGCTCGGCCAGAACGTCAACGGCTATCACGGGGCGGGACCCGACGGAGAGGCCTGGAGCCTGGGCCGACTGGTGCGCCGCCTCGCCGAAGTGCCCGGCCTCGACCGCATCCGCTACACCACCTCGCATCCCCGCGACATGAGCGACGACCTGATCGAAGCCCATCGCGATCTGCCGCAGCTGATGCCCTGGCTGCACCTGCCGGTGCAGTCCGGTTCCGACCGCATCCTCGCTGCGATGAACCGCCGCCACACCGCCGCCGACTATCTCCGCCTCGTCGAGCGCATCCGCGCCGCCCGTCCCGACATCGCCATGTCCGGCGATTTCATCGTCGGCTTCCCCGGCGAAACGGAAGAGGATTTCCGGGCGACGCTGCGGCTCGTCGAGGAGGTCGGCTACGCCTCCGCCTTCACCTTCAAATATTCCGCCCGCCCCGGCACCCCGGCGGCGGCCAAGACCGACCAGCTGGCCGACGCCGTCAAGGTCGAGCGGCTCCACCGTCTCCAGGCCCTGATCGATCGCCAGTCCGCCGATTTCAACGCGTCGCGCCTCGGCATGGTGATGGACGTGCTGTTCGAGAAGCCGGGCCGCAAGAAGGGCCAGCTCGGCGGCCGTTCGCCCTGGCTCCAGGCGGTCCACGTCGAGGCGCCGGCCGAGCTTCTCGGCCGCATCGTGCCGGTTCGCATCGACGCCGTCGGCGCCAATTCGCTCTCCGCCGTGCTGGTCGACCCGCCGGCCCCTCACCCCCGAGGAGATCTCCGTTGACCACACCCGAGCGCCCGCCGTCTGCGAATTTCCCGGTGACCGGCCATGCCTCGGATCTGACCCACGTGGTCCTCGCCTTCGACGACAACCGGTTGGTCTCCGATCTCTTCGGCCAGTTCGATCAGAACCTCGCCGAGATCGAGCGCCGGCTGCACGTCACCCTCGTCGCCCACGGCAATCAGGTGACGGTGAAGGGCGGCCACGAGGCCTGCGAAGCCGCCCGCCGGGTGCTCGAGAGCCTGTGGGAGCGCTTGCAATCCGGCCTCGAGATCCATCCCGGCGACGTCGACGGCGCCATTCGCATGGCCGAGGCGGAAGAGGAGCAGCTGCCGCTGCCGACCCTCGAGCCCAAGGCCCGCTTCACTCCGGCCACCATCTCCACCCGCCGCAAAACGGTTTCGGCGCGCACCCCGGCCCAGGACGCCTATGTCCGCGCCATGGGACGCTCCGACCTCGTCTTCGGCATCGGCCCGGCCGGCACCGGCAAGACCTATCTCGCCGTCGCCTATGCCGCCGCCCTGATCGAGCGCGGCGACGTCGATCGGCTGATCCTGTCGCGGCCGGCGGTCGAGGCCGGCGAACGGCTCGGCTTCCTGCCCGGCGACATGAAGGAGAAGGTCGACCCCTACCTGCGCCCGCTCTACGACGCGCTCTACGACATGATGCCGGCCGAGAAGGTCGAGCGCGGGCTGCAGTCCGGCATGATCGAAGTGGCGCCGCTCGCCTTCATGCGCGGCCGCACCCTCTCCAACGCCGTGGTGCTGCTCGACGAGGCGCAGAACTGCACGACCATGCAGATGAAGATGTTCCTCACCCGGCTGGGCGAGAACTCCAAGATGATCGTCACCGGCGACCCGACCCAGGTCGACCTGCCGTCCGGCACCCGCTCGGGCCTCGTCGACGCGCTGGAGATCCTCTCCGGCATGGAGGGGATGATCCGGGTCAACTTCACCGAGAAGGACGTGGTCCGCCACGAACTCGTCGCCCGCATCGTCAAGGCCTACGACGACGCCTCGCGCGACAAGCTCGCCGCCGAGCGCGAACAACGCGAGCGTTGGGCCGCCGAGCGCGAGGCCCGCCTCGCCGCCGAACGCGACATGCGCGCCGACAACGAGCGCGGGTTGCGCGACAAATACGGCATCGACACCCGCCCCGGCGGCGGAGGCCGCTCGTGACCGCCACCCCCGCCATCGCCGTCGACATCGCCGTCGAGGCCGACGCCTGGGGTGAAGAGGCGCGCTGGCGTCCGCTCGCCGAGAAAGTGGCCGCGGCGATCGCGGCGCGGCCCGAACTGATCGTCCCCGACGATGCCGAGCTGTCGCTGGTCCTGACCGACGACGCCCGCATCCGCGTCCTCAACCGCGACTGGCGCGACAAGGACGAGCCGACCAACGTCCTCTCCTTCCCGGCCGCCGACGCCGACGACGAGGACCCCGGCCCCCTCCTCGGCGACGTGGTCGTCGCCCACGAGACGACCGCCCGCGAAGCGGAGGAGGAAGGGAAGACCTTCGAGGACCATTTCACCCATCTCCTCGTCCACGGCCTCCTGCACCTCTTCGGTTTCGACCACGAGAGCGACGAGGAAGCCGAGGAGATGGAGGCGCTGGAGACCGAGATCCTCGCCGGCCTCGGCATCGCCGACCCCTACGCGGAGAGCTGATCGGATCGCGTCTCCGAGCGACCGGGAGTCGCACCCCGGCTCGGATGACCGACGAATTGACAGGCCCGCCCGCCCCGCCGCACCATGACCCGACCCCGGTTCGAAACCGACCGGCCACGAGAGACACGAGAGAGATGAGCGACGCGCATTCCCAGAGTACCGGCGCCACGGGGGAAGGTTCGCAACGGACCGAGACCCGTGGCGAGGCCTCCGAACGATCGACCGAGAGCTGGATCGATCGATTGCGCACGGCGGTGGGGTGGAAATCGTCGCCCGCCGCCCTCCGAGCCGATCTCGAGAGCGCCCTCGAGGAGACCGCGCCTTCCGATGACGGCGGCTTCTCGGCCGAAGAACGGGCGATGATCCGCAACATCCTGCGGCTGCGCGAGACCCGCGTCGACGACGTCATGATCGCCCGCGCCGAGATCGAGGGCATCGACGAGGATACGACGCTCGACCGGGTCGTCCTGCGCTTCATGGACAGCGGCCATTCGCGCATGCCGGTCTATCGCGACAGCCTCGACGAGGCGGTCGGCATGATCCACATCCGCGATCTGATGAGCCACATCGCCCACACCTCGATGGTCGAGGAACCGGCGGCGGGCGCCTCGGCCGTCGATCTCGCACGGGCCGATCTCACGGTGCGGCTCGCCGACGCCGGTCTGGTTCGCCCGGTGCTCTTCGTCCCCGGCTCGATGCCGGCCACCGACCTGCTCGCCCGCATGCAGCAGAACCGCATCCAGATGGCGCTGGTCATCGACGAATACGGCGGTGTCGACGGTCTCGTCAGCCTCGAGGACATCGTCGAGACGGTCGTCGGCGACATCGAGGACGAGCACGACGTCGAGGAGGACGCGGCGATCGTCGCCACCGGTCCGGACCAATGGGTGGCGGACGCTCGCGCCGAACTCGAAGAGGTCGCCGTGGCGGTCGGCGTCGATCTCTCGGGGCTCGGTCTCGACGAGGAGGTCGAAACTCTCGGCGGCCTCGTCGTGTCGCTCGTCGGCCGTGTGCCGACCGTCGGCGAGATGCTGCATCTCGAGGAATTGCCGGCATTCTCCGTCGAAGTGCTCGATGCCGACGCCCGTCGCCTCAAGCGCCTGCGCCTCGTCCGCGTCGTCTCCGACGCCGCCTGATCGCCGATCGCGCATTCGAGGCGTTGTCACGACACCGCCGCGAATGCGACGCATGGGGTCGCGTCCGCCCACGCGGCGGCTGATTCGGCCCGGCTCACGGCCGTATTCGAACGAGGCGGAATGCTCGAACGGTTCTCCCACGGCGTGACCCTGCTCTGGGGCTGGCGACGGACCCTGGTGGTCGCCGGCGCCGGCGCGCTCGCCGCCCTCGCTCAGGCGCCGTTCCACGTCTTCCCGGTGTTGTGGATCTCCTTCCCCGTCCTGGTGTGGGCGCTCGACGGCGCGGTGGAGCTGAAGAAGACCGGCGCGCTCGCTCGCCTCGGCCCGGCCTTCCGGGTCGGCTGGGCCTTCGGAACCGGATGGTTCCTCGCCGGCCTGTGGTGGATCGGCGCCGCCTTCACCGTCGATCTCGCCCAGTTCGGCTGGATGATCCCCTTCGCTCTCGCCTTCCTGTCGATCGGCCTCGGCCTGTTCCACGGGATCGCGACCGCGATCGCCCGTCTCCTGTGGTCGGACGGCCCCGGCCGTATCGTCGCCCTGACGATCGGTTTCTTCCTCGCCGACTGGGCGCGCGGCCACGTGCTCACCGGCTTCCCCTGGAACCTCGTCGGCTACGGCCTCGCCGCCAACGGCCCGATGATGCAGGTCGCCGCACTGGTCGGCGGCTACGGTCTGACGCTCCTCGCCGTTCCGATCTTCGCCGCCCCGGCGGTGCTGGCGCGTGGCGATCGCGCCGATCGCCGCTTCTTCGCCGCCGCCACCGCCCTGCTCGTCGCCGTCGTCGGCTTCGGCGTCGTTCGCCTCGCTCTGACCCCGACCGAATCCGTTCCCGGCGTCCGCTTCCGCATCGTCCAGCCGGCGATCGACCAGTGGAAGAAGTGGAAGCCGGAGTTCAAGACCGAAACGGTCGAGCGCTATGCCGAGCTCTCGGCCGGCCCGGTGCGCGGCGCACCGGCCGGCGGTGCGCTGGCGAGCGACCTCCGACCCGGCCTCTCCGCCGGGACCATGGCGTCGGCCCACGGCGCCGGCCGCCTGCCGGCCGGCATCACCCATCTGGTGTGGCCGGAATCGGCCTTCCCCTTCGTCCTCACCGACGAACCCTGGGCGCTCTCCACCATCGCCGAACTGATCGGCGACCGCACCACCCTCCTGACCGGCGCCGTCCGGGTCGAAGCGCCCTCGGCCGGCGAGACCCGGGCGCGCTGGTACAATTCGATCTTCGCACTCGGTCCCGGCGCCGAGGTGCTCGCCGCCTACGACAAGGTCCATCTCGTCCCCTTCGGCGAGTATCTGCCGTTCCAGGATGTCGCCGAGAGCCTCGGCCTGCGCCAGCTCACCCACCTGCGCGGCGGCTTCACGCCCGGCCCGCGGCGTCGCACCGTCGAGATCCCCGGCACGCCGCCCTTCGCGGCGCTGGTCTGCTACGAGGTGATCTTCCCCGGCGAGGTGATCGATCCCGCCCGTCGCCCCGAATGGATCCTCAACGTCACCAACGATGCCTGGTACGGCCTGACCCCGGGGCCCTGGCAGCACTACCATCAGGCCCGGCTACGCGCCGTCGAAGAGGGACTGCCGCTGGTGCGCGCCGCCAACAACGGCGTCTCCGCCGCCGTCGATCCGCTCGGCCGGGTCGTCGCACGGCTGACGCTCGGCGCGGTCGGCGCCCTGGATTTCGACCTGCCGCGTCCGGCACCGCCGACGGTCGCTTCGCGTTGGGGTGAGAAGATCGCCTGGGTACTCGTAACGATCGCCTTGGCGGCAATTCTTTATAGAAGACGTAACCGAACGTTCGAGTAAGAGCGTTGACACGACCCGTCCCCGATCACAATGTTCGGTGTGCGGTGGACCGGATGGACAGGTCAGGGTCGAAACCGCCTCGTTCGGATGTCCCGGTCGAGATCGCCACGATGGATGGCGTGCTCTTCGGGATCTAGGTGATCCTCCGGACCAGATGTCGTAACCGGCGCAGATCGGAGCGGCACGACCTGTCCCATAAAACCGGTAAATGACAAAAAGGTGCCGATATGGCCAGCAAGAAATCCCCGAATCCGATCGATATTCACGTCGGCAGTCGTGTCAGGTTGCGGCGTATGATGCTCGGAATGAGCCAGGAGAAGCTCGGCGAACATCTTGGAATCACTTTCCAGCAGATCCAGAAGTACGAGAAGGGCACCAATCGTATCGGGGCCAGCCGGCTGCAGGCGATCGCGCGAGTGCTTTCTGTTCCGGTCGCCTTCTTCTTCGAAGATGCCCCGGGCCTCGCTCCCGTTGCCGGCGACCAGGGCTTCGAGGATCAGGCTTCGACCTCCTATGTCGTCGACTTCCTGTCGTCGTCGGAAGGTCTGGCGCTGAACAAGGCCTTCATCCGTATCAAGGATCCCAAGCAGCGCCGCAAGGTGGTCGAACTCGTCAAGGCGATGGCCGGCGACGAGGACGAGTGACGCGCGAAGATGTCGCTCGAGACATCGTGATCGACGAACGCCCGGTGGTCGACGGACCCCGGGCGTTCTACGTTCGGATCGCCTTTCTTCTCGCCGTGGTGACGACCCGTTCGGCTTGACCCTGGCGCGGCTCGGCTGTTAAACGGGGCCGCCTTTCCGTAGG
>NZ_DAIPZB010000041.1:0-43213 GCF_036782435.1 Pinisolibacter sp.
GTGAATCACGTCAGTAGACGGTCGTCGAGGGCTATCCGCGCACAGGTCTCATCACACGTGGATCTGCTGACCGAGCTCGACCACGCGGCCCGACGGTATGCGATAGAAGTCGGTCGCGTCGGAGGCCTCGCGGGCGAGACGGACGAAGAGGCGATCCTGCCACGCCGGCATGTCGGAGCGGGTCGAGGTCTTGAACGACCGCCGGCCGACGAAGAAGGTCGTCTTCATGATGTCGTACCTGAACCCCTCCTTGCGCAGCAGCATCAGCGCCAGCGGGATGTCGGGCGTCTCGGCGTAGCCGAAGGTCACCAGCACCAGCGTGAAGTCGTCGCTCAGCGGACGGATCTGCAGCCGCTCCTCGTCGGAGACGTAAGGGGTTCTGGCGGTGCGGACGTTGAGGACGAGATTGTGCCGGTGGAGCACCTGATTGTGTTTCAGATTGTGGAGCGCGGCTGTCGGCGCGGTCTCCGGGTCGAGGGTGAGGAAGACCGCCGTGCCCTCGGGCCGGAACGGATGGCTACGGCCGATCATGCGGACGAAATCGGTGAGCGGCACGCTCTCGCGACGGATCCGGTCGATGACGATGGCGCTGCCGCGCGACCAGGTCCACATCACCACCATCATCGTCGCCGCCAGACCGATCGGGAGCCAACCGCCGTCGACGAACTTGGTGAGATTGGCGACGAGGAAGACCGCCTCGATGGCGATGAACGGCAGGACGAGGGCGAGCGAGCCCAACCACGGCCAGTTCCAGACGTGGCGCAGCATGAAGAAGGCGAGCGCCGAGGTGGCGATCATCGAGCCGGTGACGGCGATGCCGTAGGCGGAAGCGAGGTCGGAGGAGGTGCGGAAGGTCACCACCAGCAGCACCACGCCGAAGAACAGCATGCGGTTGATACGCGGCATGTAGATCTGGCCGCGCTGGGTCTCGGAGGTGTGGCGCACCTCGAAACGCGGCAAGAGACCGAGGCGGATCGCCTGCCGGGTGAGAGAATATGCGCCGGAGATCACCGCCTGGGAGGCGATCACCGTGGCCAGCGTGGCCAGCACCACCATAGGCACCAGCGCCCAGGCCGGCATCATCAGGAACAGCGGATTGTCGATCGCCTGCGGGTTGGCGAGCAGGAAGGCGCCCTGTCCGAGATAGTGGACGGTGAGCGCCGGGAAGACGACGACGAGCCAGGCGAAGCGGATCGGCCGGCGACCGAAATGGCCCATGTCGGCGTAGAGCGCCTCGGCGCCGGTGACCGCCAGGAAGACCGAGCCGAGGACGATCAAGGCGAGGCCGCGGGCATCGGCGAGGAAGCGCAGGGCGAAGCGCGGATCGAGGGCATGGAGCACGCCGGGATCGTCGGCGAGGTGGACGATGCCGCTCACCGCCAGCACGACGAACCACACCGCGGTGATCGGCCCGAACCACGCCGCGACCGAGGCGGTGCCGCTCGCCTGCACCGAAAAGAGGACGGCGAGGACGAGGACCGTCACCGGGATCACCCAGGGGGTGACCGCCGGGGTCGCCACCTCGAGGCCCTCGACGGCCGACAGCACCGAGATCGCCGGGGTGATGATGGCGTCGCCGAAGAACATCGCCGCACCGGCGGCGGCGAGAGCGAAGACGAAGGGGGTGCGCCGGCCCATGGCGCCTTCGACGAGGGCGAGGAGCGACAGGGTGCCGCCCTCGCCGCGGTTGTCGGCGCGCAGCAGGAAGAGGACGTATTTGAGGGTGACGACGACGATCAGCGCCCAGATCAGCAGCGACACGACGCCGAGCACCTCGGGACGGTCGAAGCCGCCACCGTGGAGATGGCGCAGGGATTCGCGCAACGCATAGAGCGGCGAGGTGCCGATGTCGCCGTAGACGACGCCGATCGAGCCGAGGGTGAGGGCGAAGAAGCGACTCTGCTCCTGCGGTGCGGAGGGGTCGGCCGACGCCTGCGGCGCGGTGTCGCCCGTGGTCGGCTCTCGCATCCCACATGCCTCCGACCCGAGCGCCGGCCCGACGCCGGACGGCCCCGTCTTCCCGCGCATCGCTCATTGGTCGCGTGCGTCGAAGCGGCCTTCGAGCCGCGCCTCGTCTACGCGCACTTCGCCCGTCCCGAAAGTCGCACGAATGCGGATCGTGGTCCATCCAAGCTCGCAACCGAGACCGGCTCGGTCGGCCACATCTCCACCACGATCGGGGGCGAAGTGGACAGGCATCGCGGGAGGGCCTATCGCCGACGGATCCGATCCGCCCATCGATTCGGAGTGGAAGCACGATGAGAAGAACGACGGTGGCAGGCCTCGCGGCGAGCGCGATCACGGCGGGGCTGGTCGCAGCCTGTTCCGGTCCGACCGGCGACGGATTCCGCGCCGGGCCTTCCACCCGCGCCTTTCAGGCGACCGGCGACACCTTCCTCCAGATCACCGCCCAGGGCGCCGGGCCGATCTCGGCGGCGACGCCGTTCTCGTCGAAGGCGATCCTCGCCCAGATGCCGGGCTATACCACCGGCAACGTCACCATCGGGCTCGAGAACACCACCACCGACGCGACGGTGCTGTTCAAGGAGGCCTACGGCGGACGCATCCAGGTGCTGCACATCCTCGGCTCGGGCGGGCGCATCCAGCAGATCCACGGCGTCACCCACCATGTCGTCGGCCCGGCCGGCGAGCGACCGGGCATGAGCCTCGCCGAGACCGGCACCGATCCGTCGTCGTGCCGCATCGGCACCAACCTGTGGCTCGGCATGGCGATCTGCCGATCACGCGGCGCCGCCAACGTGACGCTGACCTTCTCGTTCCAGGGCGAAGCGGCGATGACCTCGAGCCTGCCGCCGCGCGACGTCCTCGCCAACGGCATGCTCCAGAGGATCATCTGGACTCCGCCGTCGTGACGGTGGCAAGACACGGCGGAACATCTCGGCGCGCCGTCCGGCGGTGGGCCGAGGCCGCGGAGCGCCGCCGATGACCCCTTCCCCCTTCAAAGACCCGACCGCCGGTCTCGCCCATGTCTCGGTCGATGCGGCCGGCGATCTTCCCGCCACTCCGCCGAGCGTCGCACCGCAGGTCGCTGCGGCGCGCGACGTGTCGATCGAGGATCTCGCGGCGAAGATCCGCGCCGGCGACCGCTCGACGCTCGCCCGCGCCATCACCCTCGTCGAATCGAAGAAGCCGGAGCATCAGGCCAAGGCGCGGGCGCTGGTTCAGGCGCTGTTGCCGGCGACCGGTGGAGCGCTGCGCGTCGGCATCACCGGCGTGCCCGGGGTGGGCAAGTCCACCACCATCGATCAGCTGGGCGCCAATCTCACTGCGGCGGGGCACAAGGTGGCGGTTCTCGCCGTCGATCCGTCGTCGACACGGACCGGCGGCTCGATCCTCGGCGACAAGACGCGCATGGCGCGGCTCGCGGTCGATCGCAACGCCTTCATCCGCCCCTCGCCGTCGTCGGGCACGCTCGGCGGCGTCGCCGCCAAGACGCGCGAGACGATGCTGCTCTGCGAGGCCGCCGGCTTCGACGTCATCCTGGTCGAGACCGTCGGCGTCGGCCAATCGGAGACCACCGTCGCCGGCATGGTCGACTTCTTCCTGGTGCTGATGCTGCCCGGCGCCGGCGACGAGCTGCAGGGCATCAAGAAGGGCGTGCTCGAGATCGCCGACATGATCGCCGTCAACAAGTCGGACGGCGACAACGCGGTACGCGCTCGGGCGGCGGCGTCCGAATATCGCGCGGCGCTCAACATCCTGACGGCGAAATCGTCGAGCTGGACACCGCCGGTGGTGCTGATCTCCGGCCTCGCCAACCAGGGCCTCGACGAGATGTGGCGGCAGGTCGAGACCCATCGCGAGAAACTCGGCGCCACCGGCGAATTCGCCGAGCGGCGGCGGGTGCAGCAGGTGGCGTGGATGTGGTCGATGCTGGAGGAGCGGCTGATGCAGGCGCTGCGCCACGACCCGCGCGTCGCCGATCGCCTCGCGACCCTCGAGAGCGGGGTGCGCGACGGCACGGTTTCGGCCTCGCTGGCGGTCGACGAGATCGCCGGGGCGCTGGGGATCTGACGACCGGGAGGCCGCGATGGTTCGGTACTCGACCGCATCCGGCCGCCCGTCCCGCCCGCGCCTGCTCCTCACCGGTTTCGGCCCTTTCCCGGGCGCGCCGCGCAATCCGACGGCGGAGGTGGTGGCGCGGCTCGCCGAACGCGGCGTCGGCGACCGGCTCGGCGTCGACATCGTGCCGCACGTCTTTTCGACCACCTGGAGCGCACTCGACGATCTCGCCGGACTTCTCGCCGAGGCGCGGCCGGACATCGTCCTCCATCTCGGGCTGAAACGACGAGCGAGGTCGATCGCGGTGGAGACCTTCGGCCGCAATCGCGTGTCGATGGCGGCGGTCGACGCCGAGGGACGGCGGCCGCGAGGGTCGGTGCTCGACGGCGATGCGCCGCCACGGCTCGCCTCGACCCTGCCGGTCCGACGGATCGCCATACGCATCGCCGGGCTCGGGTTGCCGGTCGAGGTCTCGACCGACGCCGGGCGCTATCTCTGCAACGGGCTGCTGTGGCGGTCGCTGCGGCTTTCCGGCGAACGCCCGACCGGGTTCCTGCACCTGCCGCCGACGCGCGAGACCACCGTGGTGGCGCAGGGCGTCTTCACCCTCGACGCGTTGACACGGGCGACCGCGGCGGCGATCAGCATCGCCGCGGGTCGCGGCGCGCTGCAACCATGACCGCGAGTTTTCCTCGCCTCGTGCCACCGCACCGGGCATGATCGGGCCTCGATCCTCCGAGAACCCGACCCATGCCCTCTCGCCGCACCTTTCTCGTCTCGTCCCTCGCCTTCGCCGTGATCCCGCCTGCGGCAGCGGCGGTCGTCGGGGCGGACCTCGAACCGGCGAACGGCGACCGCACGGAGGCGTTCCGGGCGGGGCTCGCCAAGGCGGTGGCGGAGAAGCGACCCTTCGTGCTGGCGCCGGGGGTCTATCGGATCGGCGCGATCGAGATTCCCGACGGGGCGCAGATCCACGGCACCGCCGGGATGACGACGCTGATCGCGGCGTGCGACGGATCCTTCATGACGGCGCGCAACGCCAAGCGCATCGTGCTCTCCGGCCTCGCTTTCGACGGCCAGAACCGCAAGGGCGACCCGACTGCGGCGATCCTCGTCCTCACCGACGTCGCCGATCTGCGTCTCGTCGATTGCGTCGTCGGCCGCGGCAGCGGGATGGGCGTGTATCTGGAGCGTTGCGGCGGGCGGATCGAGAAATGCACGATCGCCTCGATCGGCAGCTACGGCATTCTCGCCCGCGACAGCCGCGCCCTGACCATCGCCGACAACACCGTCGCGGACTGCGGCGAGGGCGGCATCCTGGTGCATCGTGGTGCGCCCGGCGAAGACGGTAGCGTGGTGCGTGGCAACCGCGTCGAGCGCATCCGCGCCACGTCGGGCGGCACCGGCCAGGTCGGCAACGGCATCAACATCCATCGCGCCCACGACGTCGCCATCGTCGACAACCGCATCACCGACTGCGCCTTTTCGGGCATCCGGGTGAACTCCGGCTCGAACGCCCGCATCATCGGCAACGAGATCCAGCGGTCGGGCGAAACGGCGCTCTACGTCGAATTCGAGTTCCAGGGCGCGGTGATCGCCAACAACCTGATCGACGGCGCCGCCAACGGCATCTCGGTGGTCAACTTCAACGACGGCGGGCGGCTGGCCACCGTCACCGGCAACGTCGTGCGCAACCTGCGACCGTCGCCGGCGACGGATCCGAACTTCCCCTCCTTCGGCCTCGCGGTCGAGGCCGACACCACCGTCACCGGCAACGTCGTCGAGGAGGGGGCGCAGATCGGCATGCTGGTCGGCTGGGGCGAATACCTGCGCAACGTCACCATCACCGGCAATGTCGTGCGCAAGGTCGGTGTGGGTATCGCCGTCACCGTCCAGGAGCGCGCCGGAACCACGGTGATCGCCTCGAACATCTTCCAGGCGACGGAGAAGGGCGCGATCGTCGGCTATCACCACACGCGACCGGTGACCGGCGACCTCGTCGCCGCCGACCGAGGAATCCCGGCGCATCTCCGGATCGAGGGAAATCGCGCGTCTCGCTGAAATGCCCAGGAAACATAGAATTAATTTTTACTGCAGATATTGCCCATGTCGGTTTTACGACGATTTTACGAGGCGAAGGGTAATGTGACCCGGTCGGAGTGGCGGCTCCTGCATCGGTAACCGATCGGACAGACGACATGGATCTCCGGATACAATCGCCAATTGCAACATTTCGTCGGATCAAGTCTCGATTGACCGACATCTTCGAGGACCGTTCGGGCAACATCGCGATCATCGCGGCACTCGGGGCCATTCCATTCGTTCTGGCGATCGGCATCGCGATCGACTACTCGCGCGCCTCCTCGGCGAAGTCCGATCTACAGGAAGCGGTCGATGCCGCGGTCCTCGCCGGTGCCCGCGACGGAACCTCGAGTTGGACGACCGTCGCGGCGAAGATGCTGTCGTCCTCGGTCAAGACCAAGGACTTCACCGTCGCCAGCTCGAGCTTCACCACCGATGCTTCGGGCAACTACGTCGGCACCGCCGCCGGATCGATCAAGACGACTTTCGCGAGCGTCGTTTCGGTGCAGTCCATTTCGATCGGCGCCACCGCGACGGTCGCGGTCAAGGCGGCGAGCGACAAGGCCTGCATCCTGCTGCTGAACACGTCGGCGTCGCCCGGCCTGCTGCTCAACAGCGGCGCCATCATCAACGCGCCGAACTGTCAGGTCCACATCAAGTCGACCGGCAACCCGGCGGCCACCTTCAATGCATCGACGACGTTGTCGACGAAGAAGATCTGCCTCGCCGGAACCAACGTGCTCGACAACGGCGGTACGCACCCCAACCTGACGAAGGGATGCACGACCGTCTCCGATCCCTTCGCGGGGACGCTACCGACGCCGTCGTCGTCGACCTGCACCTATTCGAACTACAACGTCAACAGTTCGACCACGCTGTCGCCCGGCGTCTATTGCGGCTGGACGAACTTCAACGGTTCGCCGACGGTGACACTGTCGGCCGGCGTCTACGTCATCAAAGGCGGTGGCTGGAACTTCTCCTGAACGCTGACCGGGACCGGCGTCACCTTCTACTTCCCCGACACGTCCTACATCCAGTTCAACGGCACCTCGAAGCTCAACCTGACGGCGCCGACCAGCGGCACCTATTCCGGTCTGCTGATGTACGAGGCGAGCGGGCTGTCGCAGAGCAGCTTCACCATGAACGCCACCGCCGGCGCCAACCTGACGGGGCTCATCTACCTGCCGAAACGCGGCCTGACGCTCAACAGCGGCGCCAGCGTCACCTCCAACAATCTCACCATGGTGCTCGACACGCTGATCGTGAACCAGGTGAACTGGACCCTCGACAGCGCCGACAAGTCGATCCCCGTCTCGGGCTCCTCCAGCGCGGCGGCCGGCGTCTATCTCAAGAAGTGACGCCGTCGGCGCCGCGACCGCGGCTCAGGCGGAAAGACCGTCCGCCCAGCCCGCCGCGGCGCGCAGGCCGCCGACGACCACGCCGTTCCAGTCGCGGATCGACGGCCCGAGGAACCGATCGAAGATCGGGTCGTCGCGGCGACGGAGGAGCCGGATCACGACTTCCGCCGTCACCACTTCCGCCGCCCGCGCGGCGCCGTCGTCGCATTTGACGGCGACGCCGAGACCGAGCGCGGGGATCGCCGCGCAGAACACCCCCTCGGCGCCGGTCTTGACGTAGACGTCGCCGCCGCAGGCCTCGATGAAGTCGGTGCAGAAGCGGCCGGTTCCGGCGATCATGAAGGGCTCGGCGATCGCCGCCGCGATCAGGCGCTTCGCCGCCGCGGCGCGGGTCGGAGAAAGCCCCTCCCCCGTCGCCAGACGGGCGAAGCCGCGCGCCATCGCCGAGACCGGGATCGCCCAGGTGGGGATCGAGCAGCCGTCCTGGCCACGCGGCGCGTGGGCGACGTCGGCGCCGGTGACGTCGGCGATCGCGGCGGCGATCTCGCGCTGAACCGGATGTTCGGGCGCGCCGTAATCGGTCGGATCGAGGCCCGCGTGAACGGCGAAACAGACGAAGCCGGCGTGTTTGCCCGAGCAGTTGTTGTGGAGACGAGTCGGCCGCAGGCCGCCGCGATGCAACTGGCCGCGGTCGTCTTCACGGCCCGGCCACTGGGCGCCGCAGACCAGACAGGTCTCGTCGCGGCCGGCCTTGGCCAACATGGCGCGGGCGCCGGCGACATGGACGGCCTCGCCGTTGTGGGAGGCGGTGGCGAGCGCCAGTTCCGCCTGTGAGAAGTCGTAGGCGTCGGCCGCCCCCGACTCCACCAGCGGCAGGGCCTGGATCACCTTGATCGCCGAACGGGGAAAGACCGGCCGCTCGACGTCGCCGAGGGAGAGGAGCAGGCGCCCGCACGCATCTGCGACGGCGACGGCGCCGCGATGGCGGCTCTCCACCGCACCTCCGCGCAGGACTTCGACCAGTAGGGGTTCGGCGTTCAAGGATACCTCCCGAGATGTTTCGCGGTCGTCGACGTATGTTATCCGACGGATCGAGACGTCATTCCGATCACATGGTAAAATATTCAACAACTAAAATATTTCCGGGAGGACGATCCATGATTTCCAAGGATGACATCCTCGACATGTGCGAACTCGACAGGGACGAGATCGAGGCGATCGCGGAGCACGAACACATCCCGGATGTCGCCGCTGCCGCCCTCGGTGACTATCTCGTTCATCAGGTCCACGGTGCAGAGACCGTGCGCGACATGATCATCGACGATATTCGTTCGGCGATCGATCGCAACGACGGGGCTCATGCGTCGACGCTCTACATGGCGCTTCGGCATTTCCTGACCGAGCATCCTTGTGCCTGAGATCTCGGTGGCGGTCCATCGCGCCGCAACGGCTCGCACACCGAAAACACGCCGACACCGATCGATTTCGAGCCGAAGCGGCCGCCCCACCGGGCGCGTTCGGCGACGAGCGGGGCATGCCGAACATTCGGGCGCTCATGGCCCGAAGAACCGGCAGCGCGGGGCGGACGCCCCGGCCCAGAACCTTGGTCCGAGACGCACCGCAACAGATCGCCGCATGGACCCCGCCGGCTCCCGCCGGTAGGGACAGCGTCGAGGGCCGGCCGATCGCCATCGACCGGCCGGTCGAATGCCGTTCGCCGAGGGACTCGGTCCTTCGTTTCAATCGATTGAAGGGCCACCTCCCGTGCCGCGCATCAAGAAGATTCTCGTCGCCAACCGTTCCGAGATCGCCATCCGGGTGTTCCGCGCCGCCAACGAGTTGGGGCTGGCGACGGTGGCGGTGTTCGCCGAGGAAGACAAGCTGGCGCTGCACCGCTTCAAGGCGGACGAGGCCTATCAGATCGGCAAGGGGATGGGACCGATCGAGGCCTATCTGTCGGTCGACGAGATCCTGCGCGTGGCGAAGCTCTCCGGTGCGGATGCGATCCATCCGGGCTACGGTTTCCTGTCGGAGAGCCCGGAATTCGCCGAAGCCTGCGCCGAAGCCGGCATCACCTTCATCGGTCCGTCGCCGGAGACGATGCGGCGGCTCGGCAACAAGGTGGCGGCGCGCAACCTCGCCATCTCCTGCGGCGTGCCGGTGATGCCGGCGACCGATCCGCTGCCCGACGACATGGCCGCGGTGAAGAGGCTCGCAGCGGCGATCGGCTATCCGGTGATGCTCAAGGCGTCGTGGGGCGGCGGCGGGCGCGGCATGCGGGTCATCCGCGACGAGGCGCAGTTGATGCGCGACGTCGTCGCGGCGAAGCGCGAGGCCAAGGCCGCCTTCGGCAAGGACGAGGTCTATCTGGAGAAGCTGGTGGAGCGCGCCCGTCACGTCGAGGTGCAGATCCTCGGCGACACCGAGGGCCGAGTCGTCCACCTGTTCGAGCGCGACTGCACGGTACAGCGGCGGCACCAGAAGGTGGTGGAGCGGGCGCCGGCCCCCTACCTCGACGAGGCGCGGCGGGCGGAACTGTGCGGCCACGCCGTGAAGATCGCGCGAGCCACGAACTACGTCGCCGCCGGCACGGTCGAGTTCCTGATGGATGCCGATACGGGCGCCTTCTACTTCATCGAAGTGAACCCGCGCATCCAGGTCGAGCACACCGTCACCGAGCAGGTGACCGGCATCGACATCGTCAAGGCGCAGATCCACCTGACCGAGGGCGCGGCGATCGGCTCGCCGGAGAGCGGCGTGCCGGCGCAAGGCGAGATCCGGCTCAACGGCCACGCTCTGCAATGCCGCATCACCACCGAGGATCCGGAGAACAACTTCGTTCCCGACTACGGCCGCATCACCGCCTATCGCGGCGCCATGGGCTTCGGCATCCGGCTCGACGGCGGCACCGCCTATTCCGGCGCGGTGATCACCCGCTGGTACGACCCGATGCTGGAGAAGGTGACCGCCTGGGCACCGACACCGACGGAAGCCATCCGGCGGATGGACCGAGCGCTGCGCGAATTCCGCATCCGTGGCGTGGCGACGAACCTGACCTTCCTCGAGAACGTCATCGGCCACCCCGATTTCCAGGACGCGAGCTACACCACGCGCTTCATCGACGAGACACCGGAGCTGTTCCGCGGGCAGAAGCGCAAGGACCGGGCGACCAAGCTCCTCACCTTCATCGCCGACGTCACCGTCAACGGCCATCCGGAGGTGCGCGGTCGCGCCGTGCCGCCGCCGGACGCGCCGAAGCCGGTGGTGCCGAAGTTCGCCGGACCGATCCTGCCGGGCACCAAGCAGATCCTCGACGAGAAGGGCCCGAAGGGTCTGGCGTCGTGGATGCTGGCGCAGCAACGGGTGCTGATCACCGACACGACCATGCGCGACGGCCACCAGTCGCTGCTCGCCACCCGCATGCGCACCCACGACATCGTCCGCATCGCCGACGCCTACGCCAAGGGTCTGCCGGACCTGTTCTCCCTCGAATGCTGGGGCGGCGCGACCTTCGACGTCGCCATGCGCTTCCTCACCGAGGATCCGTGGGAGCGCCTCGCGCTCGTCCGCGAGAAGGCGCCGAACATCCTGTTGCAGATGCTGCTGCGCGGCGCGAACGGCGTCGGTTACGCCAACTACCCCGACAACGTGGTGAAGTTCTTCGTGCGCGAAGCGGCTCGAGGAGGCGTCGACGTCTTCCGCATCTTCGATGCGCTCAACTGGATGGAGAACATCCGTCCGGCGATCGATGCGGTGGCGAGCGAGAACAAGGTGGCCGAGGCCGCCGTCTGCTACACCGGCGACATCCTCGATCCCGACCGGTCGAAGTACTCGCTGAAGTACTACGTCGATCTGGCCAAGGAGATGGAGAAGGCCGGCGCCCACGTGCTCGGCGTCAAGGACATGGCGGGGTTGTTGAAGCCCGCCGCCGCCAAGGCGCTGTTCGCGGCGCTGCGCCAGGAGATCGCCATCCCGATCCACTTCCACACCCACGACACCTCGGGCATTTCGGCGGCGAGCGTGCTGGCGGCGGTCGATGCCGGGGTGGACGCGGTCGACGGGGCGGTGGACGCCTTCTCCGGCCTCACCTCGCAGCCCTGCCTCGGGTCGATCGTCTCGGCGCTGAAGGGGACGGAGCGGGATTCGGGGCTCGATCCGGCGGTGATCCGCAAGCTGTCGTTCTATTGGGAGGCGGTGCGCACCCAATATCGCGCCTTCGAGAGCGACCTCAGGTCGGGCGCTTCGGAGGTCTATCTCCACGAGATGCCGGGCGGGCAGTTCACCAACCTCAAGGAACAGGCGCGAGCGCTCGGCCTCGAGGCGAAGTGGCACGAGGTCGCCCAGGCCTATTCGGACGTCAACCGGATGTTCGGCGACATCGTCAAGGTGACGCCGACCTCCAAGGTGGTCGGCGACATGGCTCTGGCCATGGTGGCGGCCGGCCTCACGGCGGCCGAGGTCGAGGATCCGGGAAAGGACGTCGCGTTCCCGGAATCCGTCGTCCAGCTCTTCCGCGGCGATCTCGGTCAGCCGCCGGGCGGCTGGCCGAAGGCGTTGCAGACGAAGATCCTCAAGGGCCAGGCGGCCTATACCGAACGGCCGGGGTCGCTGATGGCGCCGGCCGAGCTCGAGAGCGTCCGCGCCGATGCGGCCAAGAAGACCGGGCGCGAACCGGAGGAGATCGGCGACACCGACCTCGCCAGCTTCGTCATGTACCCCAAGGTCACCGCCGACTTCTTCCGCATGCAGGACCTCTACGGGCCGACCTCGGCGCTGCCCACCCCCACCTACTTCTACGGGCTCCAGCCCGGCGACGAGGTGATGGTGGAGATCGAGAAGGGCAAGACGCTGGTGATCCTCGCCCAGGCGATCGGCGAGACCGACGACGGCGGCATGGTCAAGGTATTCTTCGAGCTCAACGGCCAGCCGCGCATCGTCAAGGTGCCGAACCGCTCGGCCGCCGCCAAGGTCGTCGCCCGCCGCAAGGGCGAGGAGGGCAACGAAAACCACGTCGCCGCGCCGATGCCGGGCGTGGTCTCCACCGTGGTGGTCCGGGCCGGCCAGGAGGTCCGAGCCGGCGACGTGCTCTTGTCGATCGAGGCGATGAAGATGGAGACGGCGCTGCACGCCGAGCGCGACGGCACCATCGCCGAGGTGCTGGTGGCGACCGGTACGCCGATCGACGCCAAGGACCTGCTCGTCGTCTACGGCTGAGGCGACGACCGATCCGACGACGCGTGACGCGGAAACCGCGCGTCACGCCGCCGCCGACGGTGACGGAGCTTGCCACACTTTCGCCATCCCGCAGCCACATTCACGAGCCTCCCTTGACGCAGATGAGTTGCTCGACACGGCCGGCACGGTCCGTGGCGGGACCGCGGTCGGGGGGCACGCGGGCAGCTCGCCAAGGGAGCCGACCGTCCTGCGGTCGATCGTTCCGCCGACCGGTGGAGGTGCGTCGCCGGGACTCGGGTCATCCGCGAAGAAAGCACGAGGACACCATGATCCGCCGCCCCCATTGGCTTCCGTCTCTCATCTTCGCCGCCGCGATCGTCGCCGGCGCGCCCGCCGCTTCGGCGATGGATACGGCGGCCAAGAAGACCGAAATTCCGGCGCTCAAGACGCAGGCGCAGACTCAGGCGAACGGGCGGCTCCGGGTGGTGGTCGAGCTGAAGGTCGGCCCGCGGGCGTCACGGCGCGTGATCAACGGCATACAGCGCAGCGTCGTGGCCGGCGCCCTGGGAACCGCGGCATGGCGCCAGCGCGGCGACGGCACCGAGGTGCACGCCGTGCCGGAGATGACGGCCGCGCCGCTGTTCGTCGCCGACGTCACCCCGGCCGAGATCGACAAGCTGGCGGCCAATCCGCGGGTCAAGCGGATCGTCCCGGAGGCGACCTGGACGCCGAAGCCGAAGAAGGCCCGTCCGGCGGCGAAATGATCGGCGGCGCAGGGATCGGCGGAGGAATGACCGGGGTGCATCGAACGGTGCTTACCTCGAACGATTCCCTCTTTCCCAAAACGTGATCCTGCTCCAGTCTGCGGCAAACCCTCCCGACACCCCCGGGGCGGCGGCCGTCGACGTGCGCGCCGCGCCCGCCCGAGAAGGAAGCCTCGCATGAGCAACACGGTCGTCGTCGCCGGCGTCGGCATGACGCGCTTCTTCAAGCCGAGCGAGTCGCCGCGCTACACCGAACTCGGCGCCGACGCGGTGCGCATGGCGCTCGCCGACGCCCATCTCGACTACGCCGCGGTGCAACAGGCCTATGTCGGCTACGTCTACGGCGACAGTACCTGCGGCCAGCGCGCCCTCTACGGCGTCGGGATGAGCGGCATCCCGATCGTCAACGTCAACAACAACTGCTCGACCGGCTCGACGGCGCTGTGGCTCGCCCGTAACGCCATCCGCGCCGGTCAGGCGGAGTGCGTCCTCGCCCTCGGCTTCGAGCAGATGCAACCCGGCGCCCTGGTCGAGCACTGGCAGGATCGCCCCGGCCCGCTCGACGAGTTCGTCCGCGCCGCGACCGAGGCGGCCTTCGACCCCGGTGCGCCGATGGCGCCGATGATGTTCGGCGGCGCCGGCATCGAGCACCAGAAGCGCTGGGGCACCAAGGACGAGACCTTCGCGATGATCCGCGCCAAGGCCTCGCGCCACGCCGTGCACAACGAGCGCGCCATCTTCCGCAAGGAGGTCTCGGTCGACGACGTCATGGCCTCGCCGCACGTGACCAAACTCCTCACCCGGCTGCAGTGCTGTCCGCCGACCTGCGGCGCGGCGGCGGCGATCCTGTGCACGCCGGAGTTCGCCCGTCGCCACGGCATCGACGCCCGCGTCACCATCGCCGCCCAGGCGATGACCACCGACATGCCCTCGACCTTCGAGGCGCACGATCTGATGCGGGTGGTCGGCTACGACATGACCGCGGCGGCGGCGCGAGCCGTCTACGCGGAGGCCGGTATCGGCCCCGACGATGTCGACGTCGCCGAGATGCACGACTGCTTCACCGCCAACGAGCTGATCTCCTACGAAGGCCTCGGCTTCTGCCCGGAGGGCGGGGCGGAGAAGTTCATCGTCGACGGCGACAACAGCTACGGCGGCAAGGTCGTCACCAATCCCTCCGGCGGGCTCCTCTCCAAGGGCCACCCGCTCGGCGCCACCGGCCTCGCCCAGTGTTTCGAGCTGACCGGGCAGTTGCGCGGCCAGATGGGCCCGCGGCAGGTCGAGGGTGCGCGGGTGGCGCTGCAACACAACCTCGGCCTCGGCGGCGCCTGTGTCGTGACGCTCTATCGGGCGGGATGAGGTCGCCATGCGCAAGCTCGAGGGCAAGGTCGCCTATGTCACCGGTTCGGGGCGCGGTATCGGCCGCGCCGTGGCGCTGAAGCTCGCCCAGGAGGGTGCGCGGCTGGTCGTCAACGATCTCGACGCGGAGCCGGCCGAGGCGATCGTCGCCGAGATCCGGGCGATGGGCGGCGAGGCGGTGGCGGTCGTCGGATCGGTGACCGAGGAGGGCTTCGCCGAGCGCTTCGTCGCGAGCGGCCTCGAGGCCTTCGGCGAGATCGACATCCTCGTCAACAACGCCGGCTATACCTGGGACGCGCTGATCGGAAAGATGAGCGACGCCCAGTTCGACGCGATGCTCGACGTCCATCTCAAGGCGCCGTTCCGCATTCTGCGCGCCGCCGCCGAGCCGATCCGCATCCGCGCCGGAAGGGAAGCGGCCGAGGGACGCGAGGTGTTCCGCAAGGTGGTGAACATCTCGTCCGTCGCGGGCACCGGCGGCAACGTCGGGCAGGCCAACTATTCCTCGGCCAAGTCCGGCGTCATCGGCCTCACCAAGTCGCTGGCGAAGGAGTGGGGCCGCTTCAAGGTCAACGTCAACTGCGTCGCCTTCGGGCTGATCGAGACGCGTCTCACGCAAGTTTCCGACGAGAAGAAGACCATCACGGTCGAGGGCCACGAGGTGGGCGTCGGCATGCCGGGCAAGGTCGTCGACATGATCCGCGGAATGATCCCGCTCGGCCGCGCCGGCACACCGGAAGAGGCGGCGGACGGCGTCTATCTCTTCTGCGCACCGGAATCGAATTACGTCAGCGGTCAGGTGCTGATCGTCGGCGGCGGCATGTCGCTCTGATCCAATCGAGAACAGCGGCCGGATCGCACGCATCCCGCCGCGGGAGGAAATCATGGTCGATCGTCCGATGTGGTGGAGCGAGGAACTGTCGATCCTCGAGGACAGCCTGACGAAGTTCTTCGAGGCCGAATATCTGCCGCACGAGGCGGAGTGGGAGAAGGCGCACATCGTGCCGCGGGCCTTCTGGGAGAAGGCGGGCGAGGCCGGCATCCTCGGCATCTCGCTGCCGGAGGACCACGGCGGCATGGGCGGCACCATCCACCACGACGCGGTGCTGTTCGATGTGCTCGGCAAGCTCGGCATCACCGGCTTCGGCGTCCACGTCCACCTGATCGCCGCCCACTACGTGCTCGCCTACGGCAACGAGGAGCAGAAGGCGCGCTGGCTGCCGAAGCTGGCGAGCGGTGAACTGATCGGCGCCATCGCCATGACCGAGCCGGGCACCGGCTCCGACCTCAAGGCGGTGAAGACACGGGCGGTGCGCGACGGCGACGACTATCGCCTCACCGGCTCGAAGATCTTCATCTCCAACGGCATCAACGCCAATTTCCTGATGACCGTCACCAAGACCGGCGGCGAGGGCTCGAAGGGCGTGTCGCTGCTCTGCGTCGAGACGGACGGCCTCGACGGTTTCCGCCGTGGCCGCAACCTCGACAAACTCGGTCAGAAGGCGCAGGACACCGCCGAGCTGTTCTTCGACGAGGCGCGCGTGCCGGTCGCCAACCTGCTCGGCTCAGACGAGGGGCGCGGCTTCTATCAGCTGATGGAGCAGTTGCCCTACGAGCGGCTGATGCTGGCGATCGGTGCGGTCGGCTTCATCGACCGGGCGGTCGATCTGGCCCGGGTCTACACCAAGGAGCGCACCGCCTTCGGCCAGCCGATCGCCGCCTTCCAGAACACCGCCTTCAAGCTCGCCGAATGCGCAACGGAAGCGCGGATCGGCCGGGTGTTCGTCGAGGATTGCGTGGCGAAATACGCCGCCGGCCGGCTCGACGTGCCGACGGTGTCGATGGCCAAGTGGTGGACCACCGAGAAGCAGTGCGAGATCGTCGACACCTGCCTGCAGATGTTCGGCGGCTACGGCTACATGATGGAATATCCGATCACCCGCCTCCACGCCGACAGCCGCGTGCAGAAGATCTACGGCGGGACGAACGAGATCATGAAGGAGCTGATCGCGCGGAGCCTGTGAGGGGACGAGGCCGTTCGCCCCGGGCGACCCCTTCTCCCCTTGCGGGAGAAGGTGGCCGAAGGCCGGATGAGGGGTATGAGCCTCTCGGCCGGTTCGGAGCCCGCCGCAACGCTCGGATGCCGCTTCGTGGCGCCCCCTCATCCGCCCCTTCGGGGCACCTTCTCCCGCGAGGGGAGAAGGGTGGAGCGAGCGGCGCGGCGCCCACGCCATCGCTCCACCGTCATCCCCGGCCGAGCGGAGCGAGGGGAAGGGGATCCAGCGGCCGTGCGCCGATCACGTCGGATGCTTTCCTCCGTGGACTCTTCGATGGATCCCCTTCCCTCGCCCTTTCGGCTCGCCGGGATGACGGTGGAGGGGGATGTCGACGACAGCGACGGGAGCCGGAGCCCCTCGACCGCGCCTTTCGCCGATTGCGCCGACGCCCGAAACCGGCGACCGTATCCGCCTCGCCCCATCGCCCCCGGAGCCCCCGATGATCCTGACCGAAGAGCAGACCCAGATCCGCGACATGGCCCGCGACTTCGCCACCCGGCGGTTGAAACCGCACGGAGCGCTGTGGGACCGCGAGCACAAGTATCCGGCCAAGGCGATCGCGGCGATGGGCGAGACCGGGTTCTTCGGCATGCTGCTGCCCGAAGAGTGGGGCGGCTCGAACGCCGGCCAACTCGCCTATGCGGTGGCGCTCGAGGAGATCGCGGCGGGTAACGGCGCGGTGTCGACGATCATGAGCGTGCACAATTCGGTCGGGTGCATGCCGATCCTGAAGTTCGGCAGCGAGGCGCAAAAGGCGCGGTTCCTGCCGAAGATGGCATCGGGGACATGGATCGGCGGCTTCGCCCTGACCGAGCCGCAGGCCGGTTCCGACGCCTCGGCGCTGAAGACCCGGGCGCGGCGCGACGGCGACGACTGGATCCTCGACGGCACCAAGCAGTTCATCACCTCGGGGTCGACCGCCAAGGTGGTGATCGTCTTCGCCGTCACCGATGCGGCGGCGGGCAAGCGCGGCATCACCGCCTTCATCGTACCGACCGATACGCCCGGCTACGTCGTCGGCACGGTCGAGAGGAAGCTCGGCCAGCACGCCTCCGACACCTGCCAGATCCACTTCGAGGGAATGCGGCTCTCCGACGACCTGCGCCTCGGGCGCGAGGGCGAGGGCTACAAGATCGCACTCTCCAACCTCGAGGGCGGGCGCATCGGCATCGCGGCGCAGTCGGTGGGCATGGCGCGGGCGGCCTTCGAGGCGGCGCGCGACTACGCGCAAGAGCGCGAGAGCTTCGGCAAGAAGATCGTCGAGCATCAGGCCGTCGCCTTCCGGCTCGCCGACATGGCGACGCAGATCGAGGTGGCGCGGCAGATGGTGCATCACGCCGCCGCCCTGCGCGAGGCGGGGCTGCCGTGCCTGACGGAAGCGTCGATGGCCAAGCTCTTCGCTTCCGAGATGGCGGAACGCGTGTGCTCCGACGCCATCCAGATCCACGGCGGCTACGGCTATCTCGCCGACTATCCCGTCGAACGGATCTATCGCGACGTGCGCGTCTGCCAGATCTACGAGGGCGCCAGCGACATCCAGCGGCTGGTCATCGCCCGAGCGGTGGCCGGCGCCGGCGGGTGAGGACCGCCCGTTCACGATCGAACGGGGGGTGCGATTTATTGCTATTGACAATCACTCGCAAAAACTCTTTCTGGTGGGATCGCCCAACCACCGGAAAGAGATCATGTCTCGATCGCGTCTCCTCGCCCCCCTCGCCCTCTGTGCCACCGTCCTCGCCATGCCGGCCGCGGCCGAAGAAGTGAACGTCTACACGACGCGCGAGCCGGGCCTGTTCGCTCCGCTCGCCGCCGCCTTCACCGCCGAGACAGGCATCAAGGTCAACACCGTCTTCGTCAAGGACGGGCTCGCCGAGCGCGTCGCGACGGAAGGTGCGGCCTCTCCGGCGGACGTGCTGATGACCGTCGACGTCGGCAATCTGGTCGAACTGGTGAACAAGGGCGTCACCAAGCCGATGAAGTCGGCGGCGGTCGAGGCGGCGGTGCCGGCGAACCTGCGCAGCCCCGACGGGGCGTGGACGGCGTTGTCGTTGCGCGCCCGCCTGGTGTGGGTCGACAAGGCGGCCGCTCCGGCGGCGATCACCTACGAGGAACTCGCCGACCCGAAGTGGAAGGGCAAGATCTGCATCCGCTCGGGTCAGCATCCCTACAACACCGCCCTGATCGCGGCGATGATCGCCCGGGCGGGCGAGGCGAAGACCGAGGCGTGGCTCGCCGGCCTCAAGGCCAATCTCGCCAAGAAGCCCGGCGGCGGCGACCGCGACGTCGCCCGCGACATCCTCGGCGGGCTCTGCACCCTCGGCGTCGGCAATTCCTATTACGTCGGGCTGATGCGCTCGGGCGCCGGCGGACCGGACCAGAAGACCTGGGGCGACGGTGTCGCCGTGGTGCTGCCGACCTTCGCCGACGGCGGCACTCACGTGAACGCCACCGGCGCCGCGCTCGCCAAGAACGCCCCCAACGAGGCGGCGGCGCGCAAGCTCATCGAGTATCTGGTCTCGCCGGCCGGCCAGAAGATCTACGCCGAACAGAACTTCGAGTACCCGGTCGACGCGTCGGCCTCGGTCACCGCGACCATCGCGGCGCTGGGAACGCTGAAGCCGGACACGGTGCCGCTCGCCGAGATCGCCCGACATCGCAAGGCGACGAGCCTGCTCGTCGACAAGGTGCGGTTCGACCAGTAATCTCGAGAACGATACTCGTTCGCATCGGCGCATCCGTCGCGCCGATGCCTCGCCCGAGAAGGGTCGATGTTGCGCCGTTCGATCTCCGCCTTCGCCGTTCCCGACGGCTTCGCCCTCGCGGGCCTCGCGGCGGCGTTGGTCGTGGTGGCGCCGATTCTGGCGTTGGCGGCGATCGCAACGCGGGGCAGCGGTGATCTCTGGCTCCATCTCTTCACCACGGTCGTTCCCGCCGCGACGGTGGAGACGACACTTCTCGCCGCCGGGGTGGGGATCTTCGTGATCGTGGTCGGAACCGCCACTGCCTGGCTGGTGGCGGCCTACGATTTTCCCGGCCGGCGGCTGCTCGAAGTGGCGCTGCTGCTCCCCCTCGCCTTCCCGGCCTATGTGCTCGCCTACTCCTGGCTCGATCTCCTGCATCCGATCGGCCCGGTGCAGTCGACACTGCGCGCGTTGCTCGGTTACGCGAAGCCGGCCGACTTTCGTCTGCCCGATCCGCGTTCGCTGCCCGGCGCGGTGATGATCTTCGGGTTGGCGCTCTACCCTTACGTCTACGTCGCGGTGCGCACCGTGTTCCTGTCCCAGATGACGCGGCTCACCGAGGCGGCGCGGATGCTCGGGGCGGACGGTCGCTCGGTGTTCTTCCGCGTCGCACTGCCGCTCGCCCGACCGGCGATCGCGGCGGGGGCGGCGCTGGCGATCATGGAAACGCTCAACGACGTCGGCGCGGCGGAATTCCTGTCGATCAACACCCTGACCGCGGCGGTCTATTCGACCTGGGTCAATCGCTCCGATCTCGCTGGCGCGGCGCAGATCGCCCTCGCCATGTTGGCCTTCGTCCTGACGCTGCTGCTCGTCGAGCGGCTGGCGCGAGGAAACCGGGGCTATGCGGTGATCGGCCGGGCGAGCCGGCCGATGACGCCGCGGCGGATCGGCGGGGCGGCCGGGATCGGGCTCTTCCTCCTCGGCTTCCTGCCGGCCTTCCTCGGCTTCGTCGCTCCCGCCCTTCATCTCGCCCGGCAGGCGGCGAACCGGCTCGCCTTCGCCGGCGTGCCGATGGAGATCGTCGTGGAGATCGGCAACACGCTGCTCGTCGCCGGGCTCGCCACGGTGATCGCGGTCGGGACGGCGCTGGCGGTCGTCGCCGGGCGGCGGCTCCATGCAGGGTCACGACTTCACGGAGCGGTGCTCCGCGTGTCGAGCCTCGGCTATGCGGTGCCCGGCACCGTGCTCGCCATCGGCCTCCTCGCGGTCCTCGGCGGGCTCGACGGGTTGGTCCGCGACGCGGCCGTCGCCCTGGGTCTCGCGCCGACGGGACTCGTCTTCTCGGCCTCGATCGGCGCGGTGGTGCTCGCCTATGTGGTGCGCTTCTTCCGCCTCGCCGCCTCGAAGATCGAGACCGGGCTCGAGCGGATCTCGCCGTCGCTCGACCAGTCGGCGCGGACACTGGGGCGAACGCCTTTCGGCGTGTTGCGCGGGGTGCTGCTGCCGCTGACGACGCCGACGCTCGCCGGGGCGGCGCTGCTCGTCTTCGTCGACTGCATGAAGGAGTTGCCGGCGACGCTGCTCCTCAGGCCGCTCAACTTCGAAACCCTCGCCACCCACCTCTACGGTGAGGCGGCGCGCGGCACCTACGAGAACGGCGGGCTCGCGGCCCTTCTGATCGTCGCCTTCGGCCTGCTGCCGATCGTCCTCCTCACCGGGCTCGGTCGCCGCGCGCCCACCGGCGGCCAGCCTCAGGGAGAGCCCGCGTGAGAGCTCCGGATCCGATGCCCGCCCTCACCTTCTCCGGTATCCGCCACGACTATCGCGGCAAGCGTGCCCTCGACGGCGTCGATCTCGAGGTTCGCGCGAACGAGATCGTGGCCCTGCTCGGGCCGTCGGGTTGCGGCAAGACGACGCTTCTGCGGATCGCCGCCGGGCTCGAACGGCCGACCGGCGGGCGCGTGACGGTCGCGGGCCGGATCCTCGCCGACGCCGGCGTCTTCGTGCCGCCCGAGCAGCGCGGTATCGGCCTGATGTTCCAGGACTATGCGCTCTTCCCGCATCTCGACGTCGCCGCCAATGTCGCCTTCGGTCTGGGGCGCAGACCGGGTCCGCTGGCCGGCGCGATCGTCACCGATCTCCTCGATCGCGTCGGGCTCGCCGATCGGGCCCGGGCCTATCCGCACATGCTGTCGGGCGGCGAGCAGCAACGGGTGGCGCTGGCGCGCGCCATGGCGCCGCGCCCGTCGGTCCTGCTGATGGACGAGCCCTTCTCCAATCTCGATCAGAGGCTGCGGCGCGGGATGCGCACCCAGCTCCTCGGTCTCCTGCGGGTCACCGGCGCGGCGGCGATGATGGTCACCCACGATCCCGACGACGCCATGGCGGTCGCCGATCGGATCGCGTTGATGCGGGCCGGACGGCTGGTGCAGGTCGGCACGCCGGAGGAGATCTTCCGAAACCCGGTCGATCTCTTCGCGGCCAAATTCTTCACCGACCTCGAAGAGATTCCGGCCGAGGTGCGGGAGGGACGGGCGGAGACGCCGCTCGGACCCTTCGCGGCCGGCGGGGTGCGCGACGGGGCGGCGCTCGTCTGCATCCGCCGCGACGCGTTCGTCCTCGAGACGGAGCAAGCCGAGTTCGCGGCACGGGTGGTCACCACCCGGTTCCTCGGCGAGCATCGCTCGGTCGGCCTCGCCATCGACGGGATGGAGCGACCGATCGAAGCGATCGTCGATGCGCGCCGCGCGGTCGCCTGCGGCGATCGGGTCGGCGTGTCGCTCGACCGTTCGGAAGTCTTCGTCTTCCCGACCTGATCGCGCCGGTCACGCCGATCGGCGAGCCATTCCGCGAGACGACGGGCGTCTCGGGGCGCCCTCGCTTCTTCGAGGAAGAAGCGAGGGAAGGAGGCGATTGCGAGCGGTGGAGCCGCCCGCCTCGGTTCAAGCGGCATTCGGCCGACCGCTGCGCGGCGCCGAATTCGACTCGTCGAAGAAGCCTTTGTTCGGACAGGACTTCTTCGACGAACGGAATACGCAGTTCGGATGTGTTCATCCGAGCTGCGTATCACAACCCGGCTTTCGCCGCCTCGTATTCGGCCTTCAGCCGCGCCGCCAGCTCGGCGACGGTGGGGACGTCGTCGATCGAGCCGACGCCCTGACCGGCGGACCAGATGTCCTTCCAGGCCTTGGCCTCGCCCTCCATGTCCATCTTGCCGTGGGCCGGCAGGTTGTCCGGGTCGTGGCCGGCGGCGACGATCGAGGGGCGCAGGAAGTTGGCGTTCACGCCGCTGATCGCCGAGGTGTAGAAGATGTCGGCGGCCTTGGAGCCGACGATCATGTCCTTGAAGCCGGCGCTCGCCCGGCTCTCCTGCGTGGCGATGAAACGGGTGCCCATGTAGGCGAGGTCGGCGCCCATGGCGCGAGCGGCGAGCACGTGGGCGCCGGTGGAGATGGCCCCGGCGGCGAGGATGGTGCCGGAGAAGACCTGACGGATCTCCGAGATCAGGGCGAAGGGGCTCATGGTGCCGGCGTGACCGCCGGCGCCGGCCGACACCGCGATGATGCCGTCGACCCCGGCTTCCGCCGCCTTCTCGGCGTGGCGGCGGTTGATGACGTCGTGGAAGACGAGGCCGCCGTAGGAATGGACCGCGTCGACCACGTCCTTGACCGCGCCGAGCGAGGTGATGACCAGCGGCACCTTCTTGGCCACCGTCACCTGGAGGTCGGGCATCAGCCGCTTGTTGGAACCGTGGACGATGAGATTGACGCCGTAGGGCGCATCGCTCGGCGCGAGGCGGCCGGCGATCTCGTCGAGCCAGTCGGCGTAGCCCTCGGTCGAGCGCTGGTTCAGTGCCGGGAAGGTGCCGACGAGGCCGGCCTTGCACGAGGCGACGACGAGATCGGGGCCGGAGACGATGAACATCGGCGACACGATCACCGGCAGGGAGAGGCGACCGGCGAAGAGAGCGGGCACGGGCATGGGGCATCCTTCTGATCTGGCCGGCACGCGGCGCGTTCGGCGCCGGCGGAACGGGTGAGCGGCGATCGGCCGCGGGTCCCCATCTTCCCCTATTCCGCGCCGGAAGCAATTCTCTCGTATACGTCAATTTTGATACGTCGACTGCTGTTCGCTCTCCGACCACGCGTCACCGCCGTGCGCGTGCCGCATGGCCAAGCGCGCCGAGGACGCTATGCTCGCCGGCGAACCGTCCGCAGAAGGCACCGTCCGGGAGAATTCACCCCATGTCGTCCGATCCGATCGTCGTCGTCTCCGCCGCCCGCACGCCGATGGGCGGCTTCCAGGGCGATTTCGCATCCAAAGCCGCGCCCGAGCTCGGCGCGGTGGCGATCCGCGAGGCGGTGGCGCGGGCCGGGCTCACCGGTGACGACGTCGACGAGGCCTTCGTCGGTTGCGTGCTGCCGGCCGGCGTCGGTCAGGCGCCGGCGCGTCAGGCGGTGCTCGGCGCCGGGCTGCCGATCTCGGTGCCCTGCACCACCGTCGGCAAGGTCTGCGGCTCGGGCATGAAGGCGGCGATGCTCGCCCACGACACCATCCTCGCCGGCAACGCGGCGATCGCGGTGGCCGGCGGCATGGAGAGCATGTCGAACGCCCCCTATCTCCTCGACAAGGCACGCGGCGGCTATCGGCTCGGCCACGGCCGGGTGATCGACCACATGTTCTTCGACGGGCTCGAGGACGCCTACGCCAAGGGTCGGCTGATGGGCACCTTCGCCGAGGACACGGCGGCGCATTTCCAGTTCACCCGCGACATGCAGGACGACTACGCGCTCGCCTCGCTCGACCGCGCGCTGAAGGCGATCGGCTCCGGCGCCTTCGCCGGCGAGGTCGTTTCGGTGACGACGAAGGCCGGCGAGATCGCGATCGACGAGCAGCCGGGCAAGGCGAAGCGCGACAAGATCCGGGCGCTCAAGCCCGCCTTCCGCGACGGCGGCACGGTGACGGCGGCGAATTCCTCGTCGATCTCCGACGGCGCGGCGGCGCTGGTACTGATGCGGATGTCGGAAGCCGAGACGCGCGGGATGACGCCGCTGGCGGTGATCAAGGGCCATGCGGGACATGCCCAGGAGCCGGCGTGGTTCACCACCGCCCCGGTCGGGGCGATGCAGAAGCTGCTCGCGCGGATCGGCTGGACGACGAAAGACGTCGATCTCTGGGAGATCAACGAGGCCTTCGCGGTGGTGGCGCTCGCCGCCATGCACGAGATGGATCTGCCGCACGACGCGGTCAACGTTCACGGTGGCGCCTGCGCGCTCGGTCATCCGATCGGCGCCTCGGGGGCGCGGATCATCGTGACGCTGCTGGCTGCTCTGAAGACCCACGGGTTGAAGCGCGGCGTCGCATCCTTGTGCATCGGTGGCGGCGAAGCCACCGCCATGGCGTTCGAACTGGTGTGAGGATTTTCGGCTGAAGGCCGGCACCTTCTCCCGCGAGGGGAGAAGGGTTCCGCGCCTGCGGCGCAGGCGAACACGAGACGACAACGAGAAGAGGAAACTTCCATGCAGGTACAGGGACAGGCGGCGATCGTCACCGGTGGCGGATCGGGACTCGGCGAGGCGACGGCGCGGGCGCTGGCCGCGGCGGGCGCCCGGGTCACGGTTCTCGACTTCAATCTCGAAGCGGCCGAAGCGGTGGCGAAGGACATCGGCGGGTTCGCCGTGAAGTGCGACGTCGCCTCGGCCGAGAGCGCCGAAGTGGCGGTCGAACTCGCGGCGGCGGCGCACGGGGCGGCGCGCATCCTGGTCAACTGCGCCGGCATCGCGCCGGGCGGTCGCGTCGTCGGGCGCAACGGACCGCTGCCCCTCGACGATTTCCGCCGCGGCGTCGAGGTCAATCTCGTCGGCACCTTCAACCTGCTGCGGCTGGTGGCCGCCGGCGCCTCGACGCTCGAGCCCGACGCCGACGGCGAGCGCGGCGTGGTGATCAACACCGCTTCGGTCGCCGCCTTCGACGGCCAGATCGGCCAAGCTTCCTATGCCGCCTCCAAGGCCGGCGTGGTCGGCATGACCCTGCCGATCGCCCGTGAACTCGCCCAGTTCGGCATCCGCGTGAACACCATCGCGCCGGGCATCTTCGAGACGGCGATGCTGCGCGGTCTGCCGCAGGCGGTGCAGGACAGCCTCGGCGCTTCGGTGCCCTTCCCCTCGCGCCTCGGCCGGCCGGAGGAATACGCCAAGCTGGTGATGGCGATCATCGACAACGCCATGCTCAACGGCGAGGTCATTCGCCTCGACGGCGCGCTGCGCATGGCACCGAAGTGAGGTGAAACGCCGGGGCGACGACGTCGACCGCGACGATCCGCCCCGGCATCGCCCTTGAACGGGCACGAGGGAATGCCGATGTCAGGCGCGACCCGCGCCGCGATGCTCGCGGCCGACCGCGTTCCTCACGAGGACATCCCATGCCCGTTCACGTCGTCTGCCCCGGCTGCGGGGCCGTCAACCGCCTGCCGGACGACAAGCTCGCCGGCCAGTTCCACGCCGCTCACTGCCCGTCGTGCAAGTCGGCGCTGTTCCCGGGCAAGCCGATCGAGGTCGACGGCTCCGGTCTCGCCCGTCAGATCGAGCGCTCCGACCTGCCGCTGCTGGTCGACTTCTGGGCGCCGTGGTGCGGCCCGTGCCGGATGATGGCGCCGAGCTTCGCCGAAGCCGCGGCCGCGCTCGAGCCGCGGGTGCGGGCGTTGAAGCTCGACACCGAGGCCGACCAGGCAGCGGGCGCCCGCCACGGCATCCGCTCGATCCCGACCCTCGCCCTCTTCGTCGGCGGGCGCGAAGTGGCGCGGCAGCCCGGCGCCATGTCGACGCCGCAGATCCTGCGCTGGGTCGAGAGCCACCTCGGCTGAGCCGGTCGACGGTTTCGTCGGATCAGGCCGCCCCGCCCTCCGCCCGCCACGGCGTGAACCAGCCGAGGCCGGCCTCCGTACCGGCGGCCGGTCGGTATTCGCAGCCGACGAAACCGGTATAGCCGAGGCGGTCGAGCTCGGCGAAGATCCGGGCGTCGTTCAACTCGCCGGTCCCGGGCTCGTGGCGTTCCGGCACCGCGGCGATCTGGACGTGGCCGACGATCGGCAGGAAGCTGCGCAGCGCCGTGACGACGTCGCCGGCGAGGATCTGGCGATGGTAGACGTCGAACTGCAGTTTGAGGTTCGGCCGGGCGAGCGTCGCGATCAGATCGGCGGCGAAGTCGAAGTCGTCGAGGAAATAGCCCGGCATGTCGCGGCGATTGATCGGCTCGATCAACACGTCGACGCCATCCGCGGCCAGACGGTCGGCGACGGCGGTGACCGAGCGCGTATAGGCGGCGACGTGATCGGGGTTCGAGCGGTCGCCGATTCCGGCCATCAGATGTATGCGACACACGTTCGTGACGCGCATCCAGGGGCGTGCGTGGTCGACGCCGGCGAGGACGTCGGCGAAGCGATCGGGGCGACAGGCGAGACCGCGTTCGCCCGCCGCCCAGTCGCCCGGCGGCAGGTTGAACAGCGCCTGGGTGAGGCCGTGGCGTTCGAGTTCGGCGGCGATCGCCTCGGGGGCGACCTCGTAGGGGAAGAGGTACTCGACCGCCGTGAACCCGGCCGCCGCGGCGCGGGCGAAGCGCTCGAGGAACGGCACTTCGGTGAACATCATCGTCAGGTTGGCGGCGAAGCGGGGCATGAGACGGCCTCGAGGGAAGGGATCGGCGCGCCGTGATCGGCGTGGCGGCGGACACTCGCCCGCCCGAGATATCCCGTATCCGCATCCGCCCTGTCCAGAGCGGCGGGGCGTCGCGCTCGACGACGAGCGGACGACCGACGGGCGTCGGAGAAGGGCGACCCTGCTCTCGGTCCGCGGTCGCGGTACACGGTCCGGTGCGGCTCGGGCGGCCTTCAGCCTCGAAAAACGGGGGCGGCAGGACCGGCGCCCGGTCGGCAAAGATCGCCGGCGGAGGGGGAACATTCTGCCCCCCGGTACCGCGCGGTTCGCGGACGCCCCCGCCAACGCGCTGATATCGATACCGGAATTCTCTCTGTTTCCATGGCATTTCGCTTGCTTCGCGGACCGTGGGGCGCTCGTGCCCCGGTCGAACCGTGCTCGCAGGTCGCCGTGACTTCCATCTCGTCCCTCACCTCCCTCTCGTCCTATACGGCGACGCAGATCGCGGGGCTGAGCACGACCGACATCACGGACCTTTCGACCAGCGCCATCCAGTCGCTGTCGACCACCCAGGTCGAGGCGCTGACCTCGACCCAGATCGCCGCGCTGGTTCCCACCCAGATCGTATTCTCCGCGGTCCAGCTCAGCGTCTTCAGCGAGATCCAGCTCTCGGCGTTGGAGCCGGAGGACATCGCGGTCCTGACGACGACGCAGTTGCGCGGGTTGACGGCGACCGATTTCGCCGAGCTGAGCGCGGAGCAATTCGCCGCGCTCACTTCGACGCAGCTCGGGTCGCTCAACTCGATCCAGTTGCGCGGCCTGACGACGACCGAGGTCGCCGCGCTCACCGCCACCCAGATCTCGGGGATCGGCTCCACCCAGATCGCCGCCCTCACTTCGACGCAGATCGGGGCGCTGACCACCACCGGCATCGGCGCGCTCAGCGCCATCCAGGTCGCCGGGCTCGGCCGCGTCGCGGTGTCGGTGCTGACGAGCGAGCAACTCGCCGCCTTCGCCGACACCCAGATCGCCGGGCTGACCACCACCGCGGTCAAGGGGCTCTCCACCGAGCAGATCGGCGCGCTCACCGCGACCCAGTTCGGTGGACTGACGGCGAACCAGATCGGCGCGCTGACGACGACCCAGGTCGCCGCCTTCACCACCGACGAGATCACCGCGCTCACCGCGACGCAGATCCTCGGCCTCACCTCGGCCGACGTCGGTGCTCTGAGCGCCACCCAGATCGCCGCCTTCTCGACCGAGCAGATCGCCGCTTTCGGCACCACCCAGATCAAGGGCCTGAGCGCGACCCAGATCGACGGGCTCTCCGCCACCCAATTCGAAGCGCTCTCCGCATCCCAGTTCGCGGCGCTGACCTCGCCGCAGATCGCCGGCTTCGGCACGGAAGATCTGGCGGCGATGACCATCGACGAGTTCCGCGCCCTGACCTCGACGGCGCTCGCCGGGCTCTCCGCGTCGCAGCTCGCCGGCCTCGGCGTCGACAAGATCGCGGCGCTCGGCACCACCCAGATCAGCGGCCTCACCCGCGCCAATCTCGTCGCGCTCACCGAGACGCAGTTCGCCGCGCTGTCGTCGACCCAGATCGGTGCGCTCACCACCACCCAGTTCTCGGGCCTGTCGAACGCCGAGATCGCGGCCCTGACCGCCGAGCAGGTCGCCGGCCTCTCGTCGTTCCACATCGCGGCGCTGACCACCCTCCAGGTCGAAGCGCTGACCGCCACGGCGCTGCAGGCGCTGACCACCCTGCAGGTACGCGGCTTCCAGACCACCGATCTGGCACTGCTCGCCACCGAGCAGGTGCGGGCGCTGACCGAGACTCAGATCGCGACCCTCAGCACCACCCAGATCCGCTCGCTGACCACGTCCCAGATCGCCGGGCTCACCGACACGCAGTTCGCCGGCCTCACCTCGAGCCAGCTGTCGCTGCTGACGGTGAACCAGATCCAGGCGCTGACCACCGGCGAGCTCGCCGCGCTCGTCGATACGCGGCTGGCGGCACTGACCTCCACCGAGGTCGGCGCCCTCACCGCCACCCAGTTCGCCGCACTCACGACGGCACAGATCGCGGCCCTCTCCACCACCCAGATCGGTGGGCTCGACCGCTCCGACATGGCGGCGCTGTCGGCGGAGCAACTCGGCGCCCTCACCTCGACCCAGATCGGCTCGATCACCATCACCGGTCTCACCGGCCTGTCGACCACCGACATCGCCGGGCTCGGGGTCGAGCAGATCGCCGGGTTGAACGCCAACCAGATGGTGTCGCTCTCCTCGACCCAGGCGACGGCGCTGACCACCACGCAGCTGGCGTCGATGACGACGACCCAGATCCGCGGCCTGTCGGCGAGCGCCGTCGCGGTGCTGACCGACACCCAGATCGACGCGCTGTCGACGACCCAGATCGCCGCCATCTCGGCGCGACAGGTGGTCGGACTGACCGCCGATCTCCTCTCCGGGTTCGACACCACCCAGCTCGGCGCGCTGACCTCGACGGCGCTCACCGGGCTCTCCGCCGCGCAACTGGACCAACTGACGACGACCCGGTTCGCGACCTTGTCGACGACCCAGTTCCTCGGCTTCACCTCGACCCAGATCGCCACGCTCGACGCCGATCACGTCGCGGCGCTGACCAGCGAACAGGTGGGCGCGCTCACCTCGACGCAACTTTCCGGTCTGCGCTCGACCCAGATGGCGGCAATGGCCTCGACCCAGATCGCCGCGCTGAGCGTCACCCAGATGGCGGCGCTGCCGAGCCTCGCCGTCTCCGGCATCACCGAGACGCAGATCCGTGACCTCGACCTCGCCCATCTCGCCGCGTTGAGCGGAACGGCGATGGCGGCGCTGACGTCCACGGCGGTCGGCGCGCTGTCGGCGACGCAACTGGCGGCGCTCACCACCACCCAGTTCGTCTCGCTCGACGGCGGCGATCTCAAGGCCCTCGGCGCCGACGCCTTCGCGGCGCTCTCGACCACGCTGATCGCGTCGCTCGGCTCCGGCCCGATCCGCGGCCTGACGGCGGAGCAGTTCGACGCACTCTCGGCCGAACAGATCGCCGCCCTCACCTCGACGGCGATCTCCGGGCTCAACGCCACGCAGATCGGCGCGCTGTCGTCCGACACCCTCGCCGCCCTCACCACGACCCAGCTGCGCGGCCTCACCACCACCCAGATCGGCCAGCTCTCCGAGGGTCAGATCTCGACGCTGAGCGTCACCCAGGTCGCCGGCCTCGCCTCCACCCAGATCGCCGGCCTCGGCTCGACGGCGCTGTCGGCGCTCGGCACAGAGGCGATCGCCGCTCTGTCGCAGGCGCAGATCTCGGCGCTGCGCGCCACCGCACTGATCGGTCTCGCCGAGACCCGCATCCAAGCGCTGACCACCACCCAGATCGACGCGCTGACCACCACCCAGCTCGGCGTCCTGACCGGCGACGAGGTGACGGCGCTGACCGCGACACAGATCGCCGCGCTGTCGACGCCGCAGCTCGGCGCCCTCTCGTCGACCGCGATCGGCGCCCTCTCCTCGACCCAGCTCGCCGCTCTCACCACCACGCGCATCGCCTCGCTCACCGCGACGCAGATGCAGGGGATGAGCGCCGAACAGATCTCGGACCTCTCCTCGACCGCCTTCGCGGCGCTGACCGCCACCGAGATCGGCGGCCTCACCGCCACCGTCCTCTCCGAACTGCCGGCGACGCTGATCGAGGCGATGTCGACGACGCAGCTCCGCGGCATGTCGGCGGCTCAGGTCGCGGCGCTGACCGGCGAGCAGATCGACGTACTCGACGCGCCCCGCCTCTCGTCGCTCGCCGCCGGCCAGATCCGCGGCCTGACGGCGGACGAGGTGAGCGGGCTGACGACGACCCAGGCGGCGGCTCTCACCTCGTCGCAGATCGGCTGGCTGAGCACCTCGGCGATCGCCGGCCTGAGCGAAACGCAGATCGCGAGCCTCTCCACCACCCAGATCGCCGGTCTGAACACCACTCAGTTGACATCGCTGGCGACGACGGCGATCGCGGCGATGACCGAGGCGGAACTCGCGGCGCTCACCACCACGCAGCTCCGGGCGCTGACCAGTTCCGCCATCGGCGCGCTCGACGCCACGCAGATCGCGGCGTTGACCGACACGCAGCTCGCGGCGCTGACGCCGACCCAGATGAAGGGCTTCGGCGAGGACGTCCTCACGACCCTCACCGGCACGCGTCTCGGCGTGCTGACCGCCACCGAGATCGGTGGTCTCTCGTCCACCCAGATGGCCTGGTTGACCGAGACCCAGATCGCCTCGCTCACCACCACGCAGGCGCGCGGCCTGTCGGCGGTGGCGCTCGCCGCCCTCGGCTCGACCCAGGTGGCGGCGCTGACCACCACCCAACTCGCGGCGCTGACCACCACCCAGATCGGCGGGTTGCGCTCGACCACCGTCGCGGCGCTGACCACCGAGCAGATCGGCGCGCTCGCCACGTCGCAGATCGCCGCTCTGTCGATCGCCGGCGTCGCCGGCCTCACCGCCGAACAGGTCGCGGCGCTCGGTGCGACGGCGGTGGCGGCGCTGACGGCGACCGAACTCGGGGCGATGACCACCACGGCGCTGGCCGGGCTCGACGCCACCGACATCGCCTCGCTCTCCACCCGCCAGCTGCGCGGTCTGACCAGCACGTCGATCGGCTCGCTCGAGGTCACGCGGTTCTCCGCGCTCGACACGAGCCAACTCGCGGCGCTGACCACGACGCAGGTGACCGGGCTCACCGCCGAGCAGCTCGCCTCGCTCGACGCGACGCGTTTCGCCGCGCTCACCGCGACGGAGGTCGGGGCGCTCACCACGACGCAGCTCGACGACCTCTCGGCCGAAGCGATCACCGGCCTCTCCACCACCCAGGCCAAGGGACTGAACGCCACCCAGGTGGCCTCGCTCTCCACCGCCCAGGTGGCGGCGATGGAGGCGGAGGATCTCTCGACGCTGACCACCACGGCGATCGCCGGGCTCGGCGCCGATCAGGTGGAAGCCTTGTCGGCGACCCAGCTCGCGGCGCTCTCCAACGGGCAACTGGCGGCGCTGACAACCACGGCGATCGGCGGGCTCGCCTCGGCGCAGCTCGCGTCGATGAGCACCACCCAGATCCGCGCCCTGACCGCCACCCAGGTGGCGGCACTGGCCGAGGATCAGGTCTCGGCGCTGACCACCACGCAGCTCGCATCGCTGACCGCGACCGAACTCAGGGCGCTGAACTCGACCCAGGCGACCGCGCTCGGGACGACCGGGCTCGGTGCGCTCGACACCCGCCAGATCGCCACCCTGACGTCGACCGCCGCCTCGGGGCTGACCGCGACGCAGATCGCCGCCCTCGACACCGCCTCGTTCACGGCGTTCTCCGCCACGGCCGTTTCCGGCTTCGGTACGGCGCAGATCGCCGGCCTGACGACGACCCGGCTCGCCGAACTCACCACCACCCAGGTCGGCGGCCTGACCGCCACCCAGGTCGCCGCGATCACGACCTCGCAGATCGAGGCGCTCACCACCCGTCAGGTGTCGAGCCTGACCGCGACCCAGCTCTCCGGTCTGACCGCCGATCAGATCTCGGCGCTGAGCGTGACCCAGCTCGGCGCGCTCACCACCACGCAGATGGCGGCGCTCACCACCACGGCGCTCGCCGGGTTGACCGCCGTCGAGCTGGTGTCGTTGGCCGCCACCCAGCTGCGCGCGCTCACCGCGACCCAGCTCGGGTCCTTCGCCGACACCCAGATCGCCGCCCTCGACGTCGCCCAGCTCGCGTCGCTGACCACCACCGGTCTCGCCGGGCTCGGCGCGTCGCAGGTGGCGGCCTTCACTTCGACGCAGTTCGCCGCGCTCGCCGCCGACCAGATCGCGGCGATCTCGACCACCGGCCTCGCCGGTCTCGCCCCGACCCGGATGGCGGAACTGACCTCGACCCAGCTCGCGGCGCTGACCACCACCCAGATCGCCGGCCTCGTCGACACCCAGATCGCCGGCCTCGACGCGGCGCAGATGGCGGCACTGACGACGACGCAGGCCGCCGCCCTGTCGGTGACCGGTCTCGACGGCCTGACCGCGGCTCAGGCCCAGGCGCTGACCACCACCGAACTGAGGGCCTTGTCCGCCACCCAGATCGGCTCGCTCAGCGAGACCCAGCTCGCGGCACTCTCCGCCGGGCAGGTGGCGTCGCTCACCACCACGGCGTTGCGCGGCCTCGATGCGACCGGGGTCGGCGCTCTCACCGCCACTCAGATCGCCTCGCTCGACACCGGTCAGCTGGCGGCGCTCACCGCGGCGGCCTTCGCCGGGCTGACCCAGACCGGCATCGCGGCGCTGACCACCGAACAGTTGCGCTCGATCCCGGCGACCGAGATCGGCGGCCTCGCCTCGACCCAGGCGGCGGCGTTGACCACCGAGCAGATCGCCGGGCTGACCACCACCCAGGTGGCGGCGCTGTCGGCGACCGCCCTCGACGGCCTGAGCGCGTCCCAGCTCGAAGCCCTCTCCGCCACGCAGGTGGCGACGATCGGCTCCGCCCAGCTCGGCTCGCTCGACACCACCCAGGTCGCGGCGCTGTCGACCGACCAGATCGCGGCGCTGACCACCACGGCGCTCGCCGGCCTGAGCGCGACGCAAGTGGGTGACCTGTCGCTCGCCCAGCTCGCCCGGCTCACCGGCACGCAGATCGCCGCTCTCACCGCCACCGCGGCGAGCGGCTTCACCGAGACCGAACTCGCGGCACTCACCACAGCCCAGCTCACGGCGCTCACCGCCACCGAGATCGGCGGCCTCACCACCGGCCAGATCGGCGCGCTCTCGGCGACGCAGATCTCGGCGCTGTCGACCACCCAGTTGAAGGGCCTGACCCCGACCGGGATCGCGGCGCTCGGCGCGACCCAGGTGGCGGCGCTCACCACCACCCAGCTCGCCGGGCTCTCCTCCACCCAGGTGCGCAGCCTGACCTCGGCGCAGACCGCGGTGCTCGACGCGCCCCGCCTCGCCGCGCTCACGACCACCCAGATCGCCGCGATCTCCGCCGCCGGCATCGACGGGCTGACCACCACGGCGATCGGTTCGCTTTCGACGACGCAAGCCGCGGCACTCGCCTCGAGCCAGATCGCGGCGCTCGACGCCACGGCGCTGGCGGCGCTCACCACCACCCAGATCGGGGTGCTGACCACCACCGGCATCAAAGGCCTGACCGAGACGCAGGTTTCCGAACTGGCGCTCGATCAATTGGCGGCGCTGGCCACCACCCAGATCGCAGCGTTGACGACCAGCGCCGTGCGCGGCCTGACCGCGATCGAGCTCGCGGCGCTGACCTCCACCCAGCTCGGCGCCCTGGCGACGACCGAGGTCGCGGCGCTCACCGCCGGTCAGGTCGAGGCGCTCGGCACCGCGCAGCTCGGACGCCTCACCACCACGCAGATCTCGGCGCTGTCGACGACCGGCATCGCCGGCCTGACGACGACGCAGATCGCGTCGCTCGCCACCTCGCAGGTGGCGGCGCTGACCACCACCGAGCTGCGGGCGCTCACCGAGACGCAGATCGCCGCCTTCTCGACCGGCCAGATCGATCGCCTCGCCGCGACCCAGATCGCCGGGCTCGACGGCACCCAGCTCGCGGCACTGACCGAGAGCCAGTTCGACGAATTCTCCACCACCCAGGTCGCCGCCATCTCGGCGTCGGCGATCGGGGCGTTGACGACGACGCAGGTCGCCGGCCTCGCCGATACCCAGCTCGCCGCGTTGACCGCTGCCGAGATGGCCGGGCTCGCCGACACCCAGGTGGCGGCGCTGGCGGCGACGCAGATCGCCTCGCTCTCGACCACCCAGATCCGTGGCCTCGGCGCCGACGGCATCGAGGCCTTCTCGACGAGCCAGATCGCCGCGCTGTCCACCACGCAGCTCGCCGCCCTGGTCTCGACCCAGCTCGCGGCGCTGGCCGACACCCAGGTCGCGGCGCTCGGGTCGGCCGGCATCGCCGCCTTGTCGACGAGCCAGCTCGCGGCTCTCTCGACCACCGGGATCGAGGCGCTGACCACGGCGGAGATCGAGGCGCTCTCGACCACCCGCATCACCGGCCTCACCGCGACGCAACTCGGGGCGCTGGCGACCGCCCAAGTGGCGGCACTGACGACGACCCAGCTCGGGGCGCTGACCACCACCCAGATCGGCGGTCTCGGCGAGACCCAGGTGGCGGGGCTCTCGGCGACGCAGCTTTCGGCCTTCTCGACGACCCAGCTCGCCGCTCTCGACGGCGAGGGCGTTCGCGGCCTGACGTCCACGGCGATCGCGGCGATGACCACGTCGCAGCTCGGGGCGCTGTCGGCGACGGCGATCGCCGGGCTCACCACCACGCAGATCCGGGCGCTCACCGAGACCGGCATCGCCTCGCTCTCGACCACCCAGATCCGCTCACTGACCGCCACCGAGGCGGGGGCGCTGACCGCGACCCAACTCGCCGCCCTCGGCACCCGTCAGATCTCGGCGCTCGCCACCGCGGCGGTCGGCGGCCTGACCTCGACCGGTCTCGCCGATCTGACGACGACGCAACTCGGGGCGATGACCACCACCCAGCTGGCGGCGATCTCGACCACGGCGATCGCCGGGCTCGGCCTCGACGATCTGGCGGTGCTCACCACCCGCCAGCTCGCCGCCTTCGGCTCGGAACAGATCGGCGCGCTGACGACGACCCAGATCGCCGGCCTCGACACGACGCGGCTCGCAGCGCTCACCTCGACCGAGATCGCCGGCCTGACCTCGACCCAGGTCGCGACCCTCGATGCCACCCAGCTCGCCGGGTTGGCGACGACCCAGATCGCGGCGCTGTCGACGACGGCATTGCACGGTCTCGACGCCACCGATCTCGCCGGTCTCTCGGCGGCGCAGTTCGCGGCGTTGACGGCGGGCCAGGTCGGCGGCCTCGCCACCACGCAGATCGCCGCCCTCTCCGAGACCCGCCTCGGCGAGCTGACCACCACGCAGATCGGCGGCCTGACTTCGACCGAGATCGGCGCGCTCTCCGAGACCCAGATCGGCGCCCTCGGCACCCGCCAGATCGCGGCGCTGACCACCACGGCGCTGCAGGGCCTCACCGCGAGCCGGATCGACGACCTCACCACGACGCAACTCGCGGCGCTCACCACCACCCAGATCGCCGGTATCGGCACAGACGCGGTCATCGGCCTCACCGCGACCGAGCTGGCGGCGCTCACCACCACGCAGCTGCGGGCGCTGACCTCGACACGTATCGGCGCACTCACCACGACGCAGATCGCCTCGCTCACGACGAACCGCATCGCCGATCTGACGACGACCCAACTCGCCGGGCTGGTCGACACCCAGGTCGCCGCGCTCTCGGCCCCGCAGCTCGCGGCGCTGACCACGACGGCGGTCGCGGCGCTGTCGGCGACCGGCCTCGAGGGGTTGAGCGTCACCCAATACGCGGCGCTCACCGACGCCCAGGCGACGGCGTTGACGGCGGATCAGATCGGTGCGCTCGCCTCGACGACGATCGCCGGTCTTTCGGCGACCGAACTCGCGGCGCTCACCTCCACCCAGTTCACGGCGCTGACGGGGACGCAGCTCGGCGCATTGACCACGACGCAGATCGCCGGGTTCGACACGACGCGCCTCGGTCAGCTGTCGGCGACCGCGATCGCAGGCCTCGCCTCGACCCAGGTGGCGGCACTGACGACGACGCAGCTCGCGGCGCTCTCGACCACCCAGGTCGCCGCGCTCTCCGCGGCGGGCGCTTCCGGGTTGACCGCCGATCAGGTGGCGGCGCTCAGCGACGAACAGGTCGCGGCGCTGACCGCGACCGAACTGTCCGGCCTCACCGCGACCGGCGTCGCCGGGCTTTCGACCTGGGATCTGGCGGCGCTGAGCGAAGACCAGTTCGCGGCGCTCTCTGCCTCCGGCATCACCGGCCTCACCGCCACCCAGATCGCCTCGCTCGGCACCACGCGTATCGCCGAACTGAGCGAGACGGCGCTCTCCGGCCTCTCGGCGACGCAGATCGCCTCGCTGACCGATCGCCAGTTCGGCGCGCTGACCTCGACGATGATCGGATCGCTGTCGACCGCGGCGGTCGCCGGGCTCACGCCGACCCAGATCGATCTTTTGACCGCCACCCAGATCGCCGGCCTCTCGTCGGCCCAGATCGGCGCGATCTCGCTCACCGGCATCGCCGAACTCGAGGGCGACGACATCGCGGCGATGACTCTCGAGCAGCTGACCGGCCTCGTCCGTATGCAGCTCAGGGCGCTGACCTCGACCCAGCTCGCCGCCTTCACGTCGACGCAGCTCGCGGCGATGACCTCGACGCAGATCTCGAGCCTCACCTCGACCGAGATCAACCAGCTGAGCCTCGCCCAGTTCGCGGCGCTGAGCTCGGCACAGGTCGCGGCGCTGTCGCCGATCCAGCTCGACCTCCTCGACGCCACCCACATGGCGGCGCTCTCCGCCGTCCAGCTCTCAGGTCTGACGACCACGACCATCTCGGCACTGCCGACGTCCTTCGTAGTGGAGCTGTCGACGAACCAGATCGAGGCGCTGAACGCCACGCAAATTGACGCCTTCACCACGACTCAGATAGCCAGCATGACGGCCGAGCAGATCGACGCGATGGTGACGGCGATCTCGTGATCGCGATGATTTCTCTTCTGTTTCGGCCCTGACGCGAGATCCGACGGATGGTTCGGATCTCCGACCCGTCATCTCGGGCGGCGCGACGTCGCCCCGACGACCACGGACGAGGGCGCCATGTCGAACGAAACCGCCTCCCCGACCGGCCCGAGCGGCGGACGCGGCTTCGGCGTGATGGAACTCATCCGCGCCGCCGAGACGCTGAAACGCAGCGGCCAGACCGCCGCGGTTTCGGCTCTCTACGGCTCGTGGATCGAGGCCAACCCGGACGATCCGCTGCTGCACGCGGTGCTCTTCAACTATTCGGTGGTGCTGTCCGACGACGGCGATCTCGTGCGCGCCCGCGATTGCCTGGAGCGGGCGATCGCCCGGGCGCCGGATTTCATGCCGGCGCAGATCAACCTCGGCCGGATCCTCGAGCGCCAGGGAGCGATCGGCGATGCGGTGACGCGGTGGTCGCAGGTGGTGGCGGCGCTTGCCCCGGTCAACGGCACGACCATCGCCCACAAGACGACGGCGCTCAATCAGATCGCCCGCACCCTCGAGGCGGCCGGCCGCGACGAGGCGGCCGAGGAGATGTTGCGCCAGAGTCTCGACATCGATCCGCGCCAGCGCGAGGTCGCCCAGCACTTCACGGCGCTGCGCCAGCGCACCTGCGAATGGCCGGTGATCCAACCGACCGAGCGGGTGAGCCGACGCGATCTGATGCTCGGCCTGTCGCCGCTCTCGGCAGCCGCCTACACCGACGATCCGCTGTTCCAGCTGGCGCTCGCCGCCCATTACAACGCCGTCGACGTCGGTCTGCCGGCGCGCGTGACGACGAGTTGGCCGCGCGCCGCCGTCCGCGACGGGCGCCTGCGCATCGGCTATCTCTCCTCGGACCTGCGCGAACACGCCGTCGGGCATCTGATGGCCGAGGTCTTCGGCCTCCACGATCGCTCGAAGGTCGAGATCTTCGCCTACTACTGCGGGCCGAAGGCCGCCGATCCGCTGCATCTGGCCTATCGCGCCGCCGCAGACCACTGGGTCGACGTCTCGGAGATGGACGACACCACCGCGGCGGACCGCATCGCCGAGGACGGCGTCCACATCCTCGTCGACGTCAACGGCTACACCCGCGAGGGGCGGACGAAGCTCCTGGCGATGCGGCCGGCGCCGATCATCGTCAACTGGCTCGGCTATCCCGGCACCGTGGCGAGCCCCTATCACCACTACATCGTCGCCGACGACTGGATCATCCCGCCCGACCACGAGATCTTCTATTCGGAGAAGGTGTTGCGGCTGCCGTGCTATCAGCCCAACAACCGCGTCCGGGTGATCGCCGAGACGCGCCCGACGCGCGCCGAGGCCGGTCTGCCGGAGGATGCGGTCGTCTACTGCTCGTTCAACGGCACCCACAAGATCACCCGCTTCACCTTCGATCGCTGGCTCGACGTGCTGACACGGGTGCCCGGGTCGGTGCTGTGGCTGCTGACCGGCGCCGACGGCACCAACGATCGGCTGAAAGCCCATGCTGCGGCCCGCGGCATCGCGCCGGAGCGCATCGTCTTCGCCCCGAAGCTCGCCAATCCGCTGCATCTCGCCCGCTATCCGCTCGCCGATCTCTTCCTCGACAACACCCCCTACGGCGCACACACGACCGCCTCGGACGCGCTGTGGATGGGCGTGCCGGTGCTCACCTGGTCGGGGCGCTGCTTCGCCGCCCGGGTCTGCGGCTCGCTGGTGCGCTCCGCCGGCCTGCCCGAACTCGTCGTCGAGACGCCCGAGGCCTATGTCGACAAGGCCGTCGCCCTCGGGCACGACAGGGCCTTCCTCGCTCACCTGCGTCAGCGGCTCGAAGAGGGGCGCGACGGCTGCACGCTCTTCGACATGGCTCTCCTCGTCGAGCGGCTCGAAGGGCTCTACGAGGAGATGTGGGCGGATCTCGCCGCCGGACGGCTGCCGAAACCCGATCTCGCCGACCTCGACGCCTATCTCGACGTCGGCCTCGACTTCGATCACGAGGCGGTCGAAGTCGGCGCCGTCGCCGACTATCGTGGCTGGTGGCGCGATCGCCTCGCCGCGCGCCATCGGCTGCGGCCGCTGCACGCCGACCGCCGTCTCCTCGGCGCCTGAGCCGACCGGCGGACCGCAACGACCGGGAAGAAACTACCGATCCGGCTCTCTCGGGGAAGATCGTGCCGGCCGCGGCGGATCGCCGGCACCGGGACGGCGCGTCGACCGCGAGACTCCGAGGCGGATCGACGGAAACACTTCCCCCGCCGACGCTCTCTTCGCGTATCCGGCCGGTATCCGCTCCGTTTCTGCGCAACCCATCTGTATCGATCGGCCAACGGCTCCTACGGCAGCCGACAGGGTGCCCTTCGACCGCATGTCGCGCAGACAATAGGGATCCTGTCGGGTGAAGCGGAGGCCCCGGTCGCACAGGGTCTGGCGATCCATCCAGCCGATCCGGGCCGCTTGCACCCGGTCCATGCCATCGGGCGCAGCCGCCGGCGACAGCGACCGTCCGGTCCGATCGGCGTGCCACGCCGCGGTGGCTCGTCGTCGTAGGCCCCAAGTCGCGTGGTCCATCCGAAGTTTCGCCGCAGCGGCCGTGGCGCGAATCCTCACCGCGCCATGGCGTCAACGATCCGAACCGTCGCGAAGCCCCTGCGAGTCGGCCTCGGAGCCCGCCGGTATCAGCCGCGACGGAGCGACGGTCAGAACCGCTTCTTGATCTTCAGGCCGACCGACTGGGTCTCCGAGGAAGAGCCGAACGTGTTCCGATACTCGAGGCCGAGCAGATAGCCGTACCAATCGAGGTCGAGACCGGCGCCGAGCATGATCCGGTTCTGGTCGAGGCCGGTCACCGGGACCGTATAGGTGGTGCCGCCGATCAGATCGGCCCAGGAGACCGTGGCGTTCGCCGAGGTCTGCAGGTCGTGTTGGAGCTCGGCGCGGAAATGCGGCGAGATCGACCCGAAGTCGGTCCTGATGTCGATCTTGCCCCGGATACCGAGGTCGACGGAGACGTCGCCGAAGGACTGCGCGCCGTAGCGCAACGCCGTTCCGGTGACCGGCGATGTCTCGGCGAATTCGGCGAGCCGGCCGGAGATCACGTCGAGACGCGCGTAGGGCGACAGGAGCCAGCGGGCGCCTTCGAGCGTCCCGCGATATTCCTCGCCGGCGGTCAGGGAGCCGAAGAACTCCTGACCGCCACGCCGGCCCGTCGCCATGGCGGAGGAACCGGCGAGTGCGCGGGCGGAGGTGTAGTCGATGCGGCCGAAGCCGGCGACGCCGTCGACGAACATCGTCCTGGTGGGCCGGTACGACGCATAGATCGCCGCCGCATACTGATCGGCCACGGTGCGCGAGCCTTCGGTGCCGATGTCGGTCGCGATCCGACCGTAGCCGACGCCGACGCCGACCGTGAGGCGCGGGTCGAAGCGATAGTCGACGCCCGCGGTCACGCCCGAGGTCGAGAAGGTGTTGCCCGTGGTCCGTTGGTTGCTCGACACGTTGCCGATGGTGAGCGCGCCGGCGGTCCAGAAGGAGAAGGCACGATCAACCCGGCCATCGTCGCGGACCGGCGTCCGTCGACGCTCCGCGGACAAGCGATCACCGCGAACGCCGGACCCGTCGGTCATGCGCCCGATGGCGGCGAGGCCGCGCCCTTCCGGATCGATGCCGCGGTTGCGGTCGATCTCGGGATCGGTGCGATCGTAGCCGAGCACGGTGCGATCGTCGGTGGGCGTGTCCGCGATGCTGATGCCGAAGGAATCACCGGCGGGGTTGTCGCCGTGCAGGCTCTCCAGGCGCTGTTGGAAATTGTGGAGCTGAGTGTCGGCGAGTTGGCGGGCCGCCTGGTTCTGGGCGCTGATCAGCCCGGAGACGCTCGCGTCCAGATCCGGTCGAGCCCGCGCCGCGACGGTGACCCGAACGGTCGCCTCCGATGAACGGTCCGAGCCCTTCACCGCCCGATAGGTGAAGCTGTCCACACCGGTGAACCCGACGGTCGGCACATAGGTCACGGCGAGGCCGGACACGGTGGCGGTGCCGTGCGACGGTGCACCGGCCACGGCGACGGCGGTGAAGGGGCCGCCCGCATCGTTGGCCGTCACGTCGATGGTGACCGGGAGCCCTTCCTTGGTCTCGGCGGTGTCGTCCTCGGCGCTGATGGCGGTGAGGACGGTGAGCGAGAAGGAGGCGCGCGCCTGCGAGCGGGCCGCATCCGTCACCGTGACCTCGTAGCCCGTCGCGGCGCTCGTCGCGGTCGGCGTGCCGGAGATCGCACCGGTCGCGGCGGCCAAGGCGAGGCCGGCGGGCAGGCCCGGCGAGACCGAATAGGTGAGCGTGCCGACGCCGCCCGATCCGACCACCGGGACGAAGCTCCCGGCCGCCGTGCCGACACGCAGCGTCTTCGCCGCGACCGCGGTTCGTGCGGCGAGCGTCGAGCGGACCGTCACCGCCACGTCGACGGCGGCGCGCTGGCCGGCGGCGTCGACCACCGAGAGGGTCAACACCGTCGAGCCCGCGGCGGCCGCGGTGACGGTGACGCGATTGGTGCCGGCGACACAGGAACCGAAGGAGACGCCGGCTGCGTCGATCACGCTGCTCGAAGACCGCACCGTGCAGCTGAGCGTCCCCACGCCCCCGCCGATCATCATGTCGAAGCTCACCGTGGTGCCGAGGTTCATGGTCTGCGCCGCGATCGAACCGATCGACGGTCCGGCCACCCAGGTGAAGCGATCGGCGGCTGCGGTGGCCGACGTTCCCACGGGCGTGGTGACGGTGATGTCGACGGTGCCCGTGCCGGCGGGAGCGGTGGCGTCGATGCGCGTGGCGGAGGCGACGGTGAAGGTGGTCGCCGGAGTCGAGCCGAAGCGGACGGCCGTCGCGCCGGTGAAGCCGGAGCCGGTGATGGCGACCGACGTGCCGCCGGACGCCGCTCCGGTCGACGGCGCCACCCCGGAGACGACCGGCCCGGCCGCAGTGCGGGTGACGGTGACCGTGTATGTGGTCGTGGTCGCGCCGTCCTGGGCGGTGACGACGACGGAGACGGTGTTCGTGCCCACGGCGAGCGAGATCGCCCCCGAGGCGGAGCCGGAGGTGACGGCGGTGCCGTTCACCTTGATGGTGGCGTTCGCATCGCTCGCGGTCGGGGTCACCGTGACGGAGCCGACGGCGTTGGCGACCGACGCGGTGTAGGCGGTCGTCCCGGAGGCGAAGCTCGGCGACAGGGTGCCGGAGCTGAGGCTCAGCGCCGAGAGGCTCGACACCGACGAGCCGGCGCGGGTGACGGTCACCGTGTAGGTGGTCGTGGTCGCGCCGTCCTGGGCCGTGACGACGACGGAGACGGTGTTCGTGCCCACGGCGAGCGAGATCGCCCCCGAGGCGGAGCCGGAGCCGACGGTGGCGCCG
>NZ_DAIPZB010000042.1:0-41395 GCF_036782435.1 Pinisolibacter sp.
CGGCCCATCAGGCCTTCCCGGTCGGCGATGCCGCCGCCGCGCGGGCCGTACATGCCGACCGCGTGCACCTCGTCGATGTAGGTGAGCGCACCGTACTTCTCGGCGAGATCGCAGATCTCCTTGATCGGCGCGATGTCGCCGTCCATCGAGTAGACGCTCTCGAAGACGATCAGCTTGGCCCGCTCCGGATCGGCCGCCTCGAGCAGTTCCTCGAGGTGCTCGACGTCGTTGTGGCGCCACAGCTTCTTCTCGCAGCCCGAACGGCGGATGCCTTCGATCATCGAGGCATGGTTGAGCTCGTCGGAGAGGATGAGGCAGTTCGGCAGCAGCTTGGCGATGGTCGAGATGCCCGCCTCGTTGGAGACGAAGCCCGAGGTGAAGACGAGGCCGGCTTCCTTGCCGTGCAGGTCGGCGAGTTCGGTCTCGAGCTCGACCAGCGGATGGGAGGTGCCGGAGATGTTGCGGGTGCCGCCGGCGCCGGTGCCGAGACCCTGGGCGGTGGAGATCATCGCGCCGAGCACGCTCTGGTGCTGGCCCATGCCGAGATAGTCGTTGGAACACCACACGACGATCTCGCGCGGCTCGTCCTCCTTGCCTTCCTTGCGCCACATGGCGCGCGGAAAGCGGCCGACGATGCGTTCGAGATCGGCGAAGACCCGATAGCGTTTCTCGGCCTTCAGCTGATCGATGGCGTCCTCGAAAATCGACTGATAGTTCATGTCCGTCCTCGAGCCCCTCTCACTCATTTCTGGTGGGCCGTTTCGTCGTCGAACCTCGAAACCAGAGGACCAGCTCGGCTTCGAAGCCCCTCGTCGACGACCGTCTCGAACTCACTGTCCTTCCGATTCTCGCACCGTCTCCCTGACGTCTCGCTGACGCGTCGGCCGTCTCGGACCCGGTGCGTCTATTAGACTTACATGAATTCGATGCACTTTGACCATGATCAAGCTGGCCGAACTTGGCCATACGGGACCCTACGGACCGTGGTTCGTCGACGCAGCCTCACGGCAACCGCTTGTTCACCTTTCCCGGCGAGACTCGTGATCCGTGGAGGAGGCCCCGCGTGAACCTCGATCTCGCATCCCTGACCTTCCTCGTCGTCGAGGACAGCGCCTATATGCGCACCATCCTGCGCACCATGCTGCAGGGTTTCGGCGCGCGCCGTATCGTCGAGGCGGAAGACGGCGCTTCGGGCCTCGAAGCGATGGATCGCGCCAATCCCGACATCCTCATTCTCGACTGGGTGATGCCGATCCTCGACGGCGCCGACATGGTGCGGATGATCCGCAATCCGCAGAACCCGTTCGCCTACATTCCGGTGATCATGGTGACGGCGCACACGGAGCGGTCACGGATTCTCGAGGCGCGAAAACTCGGCATTCACGAACTGTTGTGCAAGCCGATCTCGGCGAAGTCACTCTATCAGCGCATCGCCTCGGTGATCATGCACCCGCGCGAGTTCGTGAAGACGCCCAACTATTTCGGCCCGGCGCCGCGCGCCATCCGCAACCGCCAGAAGATCTGGCAGGCCAAGCCCCAGGGGCTGCTCACCGACAAGCCGAAGGACGGCGGCGACAAGACCGAGATCGCCGCCTGATCCCGGCTCGATCTCCGGCGGCTGCGATTTCCTCTCCCGATCGCCTTCGCTTCGCCGCATGATACGAAACTCGAATTTTCCATTCGGGTTTCGTATTCCGTCCGTCGAAACAGCCCGGTCCGCTCGCGGGCTTTTCGACGGGACGGATCCGGCATCGCGAAGCGATCTGCCGGATCTCGATGAACGAGACGGGCAGGAGCGGGGTCGCGCGGCGCTTCGCCGGGACGATGCGGGGGAGAGTCCGTGAAGATCTGGCCGAGCGGCGGCGCCGCGGTGTTCCTGAAGCGAGTGGGCACGGTCTCCGGCTTCACCATGCTGTCCCGCGTCACCGGCTTCCTGCGCGACGTGGTGCTCGCCTGGGTGATCGGCGCCGGCCCGCTCGCCGACGCCTTCTTCATCGCGCTCCGCATCCCCAACCATTTCCGCGCCCTCTTCGCGGAAGGCGCCTTCAACGCTTCCTTCGTCCCGACCTACGCCGGCACCCTCGAAGCGCAGGGCGCGGAAGCGGCGATGCGCTTCGCCGCCCGCGTCCTCGGCGCCCTGGTGGCGGTGCAGGTGGTGATCCTTCTCGCCGCCGAGATCTGGACGCGCGGTCTGCTGGAGTTGATCACCCCCGGTTTCGCCGGCGCCGGCGAACTCGGCGATCTGACGGTGACGCTCACCCGCATCACCTTCCCCTATCTCCTCTTCGTCACCCTGGTGACGGTCTACGGCGCCGTCCTCAACGCCCATCACCGCTATGCCGCGGCGGCGGGCGCGCCGGTCCTGTTCAACTTCGCCATCATCGGCTGCGTCGGCGCGACCCTCCTGGTCCCCGGCCGCACGCCGAACCTCGCGCCCACCGCCGCCGCGGTCGGCGTGGCGCTCGCCGGCGTCGCCGAGCTGATCCTGCTGATGTGGGCGATGCGTCCGGCGGGGCTGTCGTTGAAGCCCGCCCGGCCGCGGCTCGACCCGGAGGTGACGACCTTCCTGAAGCGCCTCGGCCCCGCCACCATCGGCTCCGGCGCCTCGCAGATCGCCATGTTCGTCGACACCATCCTCGCCGCGGCGCTGCCGGTCGGCGCGGTCTCGGCGATGTACTACGCCGATCGCCTCTACCAGCTGCCGATCGGCGTCATCGCCATCGCCATCGGCACGGTGCTGCTGCCCGAACTCTCCCGCCGCTTCGCCGCGAAGGACGAGGCCGGCGCCCGCCGTGCCCAACGCCGCGCCCTGTTCTGGTCGATCGTGCTCACCGCGCCCTTCGTCGTCGCCTTCCTGCTGATCCCCGACTGGCTGGTGAAGATCGCCTTCGCCCGCGGCGCCTTCGACGCCGCCGCCGTCGCCCGTGCCGGCATGACGCTGCAGGCCTATGCGGTCGGCCTCCTCGCCATCGTGCTGTTGCGCTCGGTGGTGCCGGGCTTCCACGCCCGCGGCGACACACGCACGCCGATGTGGGTCGCCTTCGCCGGCATCGCCGTCAACGTCGCGCTGAAGTTCTGGCTCACCGGCCCCTTCGACGTCGCCGGTCTGGCGCTCGCCACGTCGGCCGGCGCCTGGGTCAACCTGCTGCTCCTCGTCGCCATCGATCGCCATCGCGCTCGTGCGGCGTGACGGCCGGGCGCCGCCGCTTGCGCCGGCCCGCGCCGACGTCGCAAGATCGACCGATCGGGCGAGGAAGATCCCATGCGCGGACGCGGCACCATCCTGTCGAACGGTTATCGCTCGTTCCTCGCCGTCGCCGAGGCCGGCTCGATCCGCGCCGCGGCGCGTGAACTCAACATCGTCTCCTCCGCCGTCAATCGCCAGGTGCTGATGCTCGAAGAGGATCTCGGCATCCGCCTGTTCGACCGCGTCGGCCGTGGCCTGCGCCTGTCGGAGGCCGGTCGCCTGCTGCTGCGACAGGTGCGCGAGGCGGTCGATCGCCACGACGACGTCGTCGCCGAGCTCGACACGCTGCGCGGCTTGAAGCGCGGCCGCGTCCGCCTCGCCACGGTGGAGAGCATCGCCGCCGACCGGCTGCCGCGCCTCCTCGCCGACTTCTGGCGCCGTTATCCCGGCGTCGAGACCGGGCTCGTCGTCGCCGGCGCCGAGGAGGTCTGCCGTCTGGTCGAGACCAATTCGGCCGACATCGCCTTCACCTTCTCCACCCACGAGCTTCCCGCCATGCGGGTCGTCCACCACGAGCCCCATGCGCTCGGCGCCGTTCTCGCTCCCGACCACGCGCTCGCCGGCGCCACCACGTTGCGCCTCGACGATCTCGTCGGCGAGCCCCTCGTCCTGCCGGCACGCGGCCTGTCGCTGCGCGCCGCGCTCGAACCGGCGCTCGCCCGCGTCGGCCGCGCCCTCGTCGTCCGCGCCGAATGCGATTCGCTGCGCCTCACCGCAGCGCTCGTACGCCGCGCCTCGGCCATCGGCTTCATGACCCGGGTCGGAATCGAACGCGAGTTGGCAGCCGGCGAACTGGTCTGGGTGCCGCTCGCCGACCCCGATCTCCTGCCAGATCATCTCGACGTCGTCGCCCGCGAACGCGCCGTGCCGAGCCTCGCGGTGGCTGCTCTCTGCGATTTCATCGAAGAGTCCTGGGGAGGGGCTGCCGTTTCGGCAGGCTGAGGCGTTGATCCGCCGCGAAAACGGGCAGAGGCTGCCCGATACGCGGTCGACGTGTCGATCGATGCTTTTTCGAGTTCGGTACGCTCGAAAATCATCGCTTTTTCGAACGGTCGACTCGACGCATGATCAGGAAATGCCCGTAGGCTCATGGCCGGCGGGCGGATGTCGCGGGGCGCCCATGGCGGTGAGGCGCCCGCGCGGCGTCTCGCAGACGAGGATCGACCATGGGCCGATTGACCACACACGTTCTCGACACCTCGAGCGGCCTGCCCGCCGCAGAGCTCGACATCACCCTGTGGAAGCTCGCCCCCGACGGCAGTCGGCGCCGCATCTCCGCTCACCGCACCAATTCCGACGGTCGCGTCGATCGGCCGATCCTCGAGGGCGAGACCTTCGTTCCCGGCATCTACGAGTTCGTCTTCGCCGTCGGCGACTATTTCCGCCGCCGCGGTCTGGTTCTCGACGATCCGGCCTTCCTCGACGAGGTGCCGCTCAGGTTCGGCATCGCCGAGGGTCTCGGCCACCTCCACGTCCCCCTGCTCGTCGCCCCCTTCGGCTATTCGACCTATCGAGGGAGCTGACCGCATGCGCCGCTCGATCCGCTACCTGTCGCAAGGCCGTGTGATCGAGGTCGCCGACTTCGATCCGACGACGACGCTGCTCGATCACCTTCGCTTGTCTCGTCGTCGCACCGGCACCAAGGAGGGTTGCAACGAGGGCGATTGCGGCGCCTGCACCGTGGCGCTCGGCCGTCTCGTCGACGGCCGGCTCGTCTACGAACCGGTCACCGCCTGCATCCGCCTGCTCGGCACCGTCGACGGCTGCGAAGTGGTGACCATCGAGGATCTCGCCGAGGATGGCCGCCTCCATCCGGTCCAGGAGGCGATGGTGCGGCTGCACGGCTCGCAATGCGGCTTCTGCACGCCGGGCATCGTCATGAGCCTCTTCACCCTCTACGCCACACCCGGTCCGATCGATCGCGAAGCCGTGCTCGATCGCCTGTCGGGCAACCTCTGCCGCTGCACCGGCTATCGCCCGATCGTCGACGCCGCGCTCGCCGCCTGCGCCGCGCGGCCCGGCGACCGGCCCGACGATCTCTTCGCCGCCGCCGCGGCCGAGACGACGCTGGCGCTCGCCGCCCTCGACGACGGCGACGAGGTCTTCGTCGGCGACGAGGACCGCTTCTTCGCCGCGCCACGCCGGCTCGACACCCTCGACAGCATCCTCGCCGCCTGCCCAGACGCCACCCTCGTCGCCGGCGCCACCGACGTCGGTCTGTGGATCACCAAGGCCGGCCGCGACCTGCCGCGCCTCGTCCACGTCGGCCATCTCGACGGCCTCGACCGGGTGGAGGAGCACGACGACGCGGTCGTTCTCGGCGCCGCGGTCAGCCTCGAGGACGCCGGCCGCCTCCTCGGCCGCCTCGATCCCGACATCGCCCATCTCTTCCGCCGTATCGCCGGCGCCCAGGTCCGCGCCTCCGGCACGATCGGCGGCAACATCGCCAACGGCTCGCCGATCGGCGACACGCCGCCGTTGTTGATCGCCCTCGGCGCCTCGATCGAACTGGTCCGCCCCGGCCACGTCCGCCGCCTGCCGCTCGAGGACTTCTTCGTCGCCTACGGCCGTCAGGACCGCGCCCACGACGAGATTCTCACCTCGATCGTCGTGCCGAAGCTGGGCGCGAACCACGCCTTCCGCGCCTTCAAGATCGCCAAGCGCCACGACCAGGACATCTCCGGGCTGCTCGCGGCGCTGCGCCTCACTCTCGACGGTCACACCGTCGCCGAAGCGCGCCTCGCCTTCGGCGGCATGGCCGGCACGCCGAAGCGGGCAGCCGGCGCCGAAGCCGCGCTCGTCGGCGTCTCCCTCGCCGATCCGGCGAGCTGGCGTCCCGCTCTCGACGCGTTGCGCGCCGACTTCACGCCCCTTTCCGACCTGCGCGCCTCCGCCGACTATCGCACCGAGGCCGCCGTCGGTCTGCTCGGCAAGGCGCTGGTCGAGATCGCCGGCACCCCGACCACCCGCACCCGCATCGCCGGCGCCAGAGAGGAGGCCGCCCATGGACGCGCCCTCTGACGCTCCGCGCCGCGATGCCGAGGCGAGCGCCGTCGGCCGATCGGCGCCGCACGAATCGGCCCGACTGCACGTCACCGGCGCCGCCCCCTACATCGACGACCTGCCGGAACCGGCCGGCACGCTCCACATCGTCCCCGGCTGGTGTCGGACGGCGACACGCGGTCGTATCCTGCGCCTCGACCTCGAGGCCGTCCGCGCCGCTCCCGGCGTCGTCGCCGTGCTCACCGCCGCCGACATCCCCGCCGTCAACGACTGTTCGCCCTCGGTCGGCGGCGATCCGGTCTTCGCCGAGACCGACATCCGTTTCCACGGTCAGGTGGTCTTCGCCGTCGCCGCCGAGAGCCGCGCCGAGGCCCGCCGCGCCGCTCGTCTGGCGGTGATCGAGGTCGAGGCGGAGAAGCCGGCGGTCACCGTCGCCGACGCCCTCGATCGCGGCACCGACGTGCTGCCGCCCTACGAGTTTCTGAAGGGCGACGCCGCCACGGCGATCGAGGCCGCACCCCACCGCATCGTCGACGGCTTCCTCGTCGGCGGCCAGGAGCACTTCTATCTCGAGACCCAGGTGGCGCTGGCGATCCCGCGCGAAGCCGACGAGATCCGCATCCTCGCCTCGACCCAGCACCCGACCGAGGTCTCCCACATCGCCGCCCGCGTCCTCGGCCTTCCCGAGGCGGCGGTGCCCTGCGAGTGCCGGCGCATGGGCGGCGGCTTCGGCGGCAAGGAGAGCCAGGCGACGCAATGGGCGGTGATCGCCGCTCTCGCCGCCAGGGTCACCGGCCGGGCGGCCAAGATCCGCCTCGACCGCGACGACGACATGATGATGACCGGCAAGCGCCACGACTTCCGTGTCGACTGGTCGGCCGGTTTCGACGGTTCGGGGCGACTGGCCGGCGTCGAGGTCGACTTCTACGCCCGCTGCGGCCACTCCGCCGACCTCTCCCAGGGCGTCGTCGACCGCACCATGTTCCACGCCGACAACGCCTACGACTACCCCGCCGCCCGCATCTCCACCCGCCGGCTGATGACCGACACGGTGTCGGCCACCGCCTTCCGCGGCTTCGGCGGCCCGCAGGGCATGGCCTTCGCCGAGCGCATGATGGACGCCGTCGCCATCCGCCTCGGCCTCGACCCGCTCGACGTGCGGCTGGCCAATTTCTACCCCGACTTCGAAGCGCCCGCCCACGGCACCACGCCCTACGGCCAAGTGGTCGACGACGGCATCCTCCGCGCCCTCGTCACCCGGCTCGAGGTGACCTCCGGCTACCGCCGCCGGGTCGCCGAGATCGACGCCTTCAACCGGACGAGCCCGGTGCTGAAGCGCGGCATCGCCCTGACCCCGGTGAAGTTCGGCATCTCCTTCACCCTCATGCATCTCAATCAGGCCGGCGCGCTGGTCCACGTCTATTCCGACGGCTCCGTCACCGTGAACCACGGCGGCACCGAGATGGGCCAGGGGCTGATGACCAAGGTGGCGCAGGTCACCGCCGACGTCTTCGGTCTGGCGCTCGACGCCGTCCGCGTCACCGCCACGGCGACCGACAAGGTGCCCAACACCGCCCCGACGGCGGCCTCCTCCGGCTCCGATCTCAACGGCTGGGCGGCGCGCCGCGCCGCCGAGACCATCCGCGAGCGCCTCGCCGCGGTCGCCGCGCGCCTCCTCGGTGGCGACGCCGCGGCGGTGCGCTTCGCCGGCGGCCGGGTGTGGGCGGGCGACGGCAGCCTGCCCTTCGCCGACGTGGCGAAACAGGCCCATCTCGCCCGCGTCTCGCTGTCGTCGACCGGCTTCTACGCCACTCCCGGCCTCACCTGGGACCGGGCGAACGCCCACGGCCGGCCGTTCTTCTACTTCGCCTACGGCGCGGCTTGCGCCGAGGTGGTGATCGACAGCTTCACCGGCGAGATGCGTCTCGCCCGCGTCGACCTCCTCCATGACGCCGGCCGCTCGCTCAATCCGGCGATCGACATCGGCCAGATCGAGGGCGGCTTCGTCCAGGGTCTCGGCTGGGTGACCAGCGAGGAGCTGGTGTGGGACGCCGCGGGCCGGCTCCTCACCCATGCGCCCTCGACCTACAAGATCCCGACCGCCCACGACGTGCCCGAGGATTTCCGTGTCGCGCTGTGGGACGGCGACGCCCGCGTCGACACCATCCATCGCTCCAAGGCGGTGGGCGAGCCGCCCTTCATGCTGGCGATCTCGGTCCACTCGGCGATCCTCAGGGCGTTGGCTTCGCTCGCCCCGGGCCGGCTCCCCCCGCTCGACCTGCCGGCGACGCCCGAGACGATCCTCGCAGCGGTCAAGGCGATGCGCCATCCGGAGGTGACGCCGTGATCGGACACTGGGCCCGCCTCGCCGCCACCCTGGAGAGCCACGGCCGCGCCGCCCGCGTCGCCGTGGTGGCGACCCGCGGCTCCACCCCGCGCGAGATCGGCGCCGCCCTGGTGGTCCGCCCCGACGGCGGCTTCCACGGCACCATCGGCGGCGGCGCCCTCGAATGGTGCCTCCTCGCGCATGCCGGCGTCGCGCTGAACGACGGCGCACCCGGTGTCCACTTCGAGGAGACGGTGCTCGGCCCCGATCTCGGCCAGTGTTGCGGCGGTCGCGTCACCGCGGCGATCGAGATGTTCGATGCCGGCGACCTCGCCGAGGTGCGCCGTTTCGCCCGTCTCGAGGCGGCGGGTCCCTTCACCCTCGTCGCCGAACTCCACGACGGTCGCTTCCGCCGCGCCGTCACCGAGGATCCCGATGCGGAACCCGGCCTCGATCGCGACGGTCGCCTCGTCGAGCACTTCGGCGACGACCGGCGGCGCCTTCTGCTCTTCGGCGCCGGCCACATCGGCCGCTCGCTGGTCCTGGCGCTGGCGCCGCTGCCCTTCCGCGTCACCTGGATCGACGGCCGTCCCGATGCCTTCCCCGCCGCGTCGCCGGCGAACGCGAGCTTGCATACGCCCGCCGATCCGGTGACGATGGTCGCCTCCGCCCCGCCCGCCGCCTTCGTTCTCGCCATGACCCACGACCATGCCCTCGATTTCGCGATCGTCGACGCGAGCCTGCGCCGCAGCGATTTCGGCTATGTCGGGGTCATCGGCTCGGAAACGAAGCGTGCCCGTTTCGCGAGCAGATTGTCGGAAATCGGGCACACGGGAGAGGCGACTCGCCGTATGGTCTGCCCGGTGGGCGGCATCGGGCCGCGCTCCAAGGAACCGGCGGTGATCGCCGCCTCGATCGCGGTGGAACTGCTCGTCGCCGACGAGATGGCACGAACCCCGCAAGGGCGCATGCGCCACGCGGCCGAGGGCGTGAGCGTGGCGGAGGAGTGGGCATGACGGCGAGCGGGACGGCGGCGGGCGGTGCGAAGGGGGAGGGGGCGAGCGCGCCCGGGTTCCTCGTCGAGGCGCGCGGCGTCGTCAAGCGCTTCGGCGCCTTCACCGCCAACGACCACGTCGATCTGGCGATCCGCCCGGGCGAGATCCATGCCCTGCTCGGCGAGAACGGCGCCGGCAAGTCGACCCTGGTGAAGATGCTCTACGGCTCGCTGCAGCCGACCGCCGGCCGCATCTTCTGGAAGGGCGAGCCGGTCGTCGTCACCGACCCGGCCGAGGCGCGCCGTCTCGGCATCGGCATGGTGTTCCAGCACTTCTCGCTGTTCGAGGCGCTGACCGTCACCGAGAACATCGCCCTGGCGCTGTCGAACGTCTCCGACATGAACGCGCTCGCCGCCCGCATCGCCGCGGTGTCGAAGGACTACGGCCTGCCGCTCGAGCCGCGCGCCACCGTCGCCGATCTGTCGGTCGGCGAGAGGCAGCGCATCGAGATCGTCCGCTGCCTGCTCCAGGAGCCGAAGCTCCTGATCATGGACGAGCCGACGGCGGTGCTCACCCCGCAGGAGGCCGACCAGCTGTTCCTGACGCTGGAGCGCCTCGCCTCCGAAGGCTGCGCCGTTCTCTACATCTCGCACCGGCTGGAAGAAGTGAAGCGCCTCTGCCACGCCTCGACCATCCTGCGCCACGGCAAGGTGGTGGCCCGCGTCGATCCGAAACAGGAGACGGCGGCGAGCCTCGCCCGCCTCATGGTCGGCGCCGACGTCCACGCCATCCGCCCCAAGCACGCCCGCGTCGCCGGGCCCACCCGCCTCTACGTCGATCAACTCGACCTGCCGGCCAACGGCCCCTTCGCCGTCGCCCTCGACCAGGTCTCGCTCGAGGTCCGCGCCGGCGAGATCCTGGCGATCGCCGGGGTCGCCGGCAACGGCCAGTCCGAACTCTTCGACGCGCTCTCCGGCGAGCGCCATGCCGATCACCCCGGCGCGGTGGTGATCGACGACACGCCCTGTGGCCATCTCGGGGTCGGCGCCCGTCGCGAACTCGGGGCGGCCTTCGTCCCCGAGGAGCGCCTCGGCCACGGCGCCGTGCCCGCCTTCCGCCTGTCCGAGAACGTCGTGCTGACCCGCGACACGATCTTCGCCGACGCGGCTCGCCGCCTCCTCGGCTTCCTCGACTTCGGCCGCGCCGACCAGACGGCCGAGCGCGTGTCGCAGGCCTACGACGTCCGCAAGAGTCGACCCGACCCGGAGGCGCGCTCGCTCTCCGGCGGCAACCTGCAGAAATTCGTCGTCGGCCGCGAACTCGACCGCAAACCGCGGGTGCTGGTGGTCAATCAGCCGACCTGGGGGGTCGACGCCGGCGCCGCGGCGCTGATCCGTCAGGCCCTCGTCGACCTCGCCGCCGACGGCGCCGGCGTGCTGGTGATCAGTCAGGATCTCGACGAGATCTTCGAGATCGCCGACCGCATCGCCGTGATCTCGCGTGGGTGCCTATCGCCCGGCTACGACGCCCATGTCATGACGCTCGAGAAGGTCGGCCTGCTGATGGGCGGCGCCCACGGCGGCTCCGAGGCGATCGAGGGCGCGCTGAAGCTCCGGGAGGCGGACGGCCGTGCGTATTGAGCTCGAGAAGCGTCCCGAACGCTCCGCGACGATGGCCTGGGCCTCGCCGCTCATCGCCGTCCTCGCCACGGTGGTGACCGGCGGCCTGATCTTCGCCGCGATCGGCAAGCCGCCGCTCACGGCGTTGTGGATCTTCTTCCTCGAACCCTTCTCCAGCCTGTGGTCGCTCGAGGAACTGGTGGTCAAGGCGACGCCGCTGATCCTCATCGGCGTCGGCCTCTCCGTCGCCTACCGTGCCAACGTCTGGAACATCGGCGCCGAGGGCCAGTTCACCTTCGGCGCGCTGATGGGGGCGATCGTCCCGATCTTCTTCAATTCCTGGCAATCGCCCCTGACCCTCGTCGCCATGCTGGCGCTCGGCGTCCTCGGCGGCATGATCTGGGCGGCGATCCCGGCGCTCCTCAAGATCAAGGCCGGCGCCAACGAGATCCTCGTCTCGCTGATGCTGGTCTATGTGGCGCAACTGCTGCTCGACTGGCTGGTGCGCGGCCCCTGGCGCGATCCCAAGGGCTACAACTTCCCCAAGTCGGTCGGCTTCGAGGATTGGCAGACCATGCCGGTCTTCGGCGGTGGCCGTCTCAACCTCGGCATCGTCCTCGCTCTCGTCGCGGCGGCGGCCCTGGCGATCCTGATGCGGCGGACGATGAAGGGCTTCGAGGTCCGCGTCCTCGGCGAGGCGCCGCGCGCCGGCCGCTTCGCCGGCTTCTCCTCGGATCGCATGACCCTCTTCGTCTTCCTGCTCTCCGGCGGCCTCGCCGGCCTCGCCGGCATCGTCGAAGTGGCCTCCACCGTCGGCCAGCTCCAGCCCAACATCTCGCCCGGCTACGGCTTCACCGCGATCATCGTCGCCTTCCTCGGCCGGCTCGATCCGATCGGCGTCGTCGTCGCCGCGCTGATGCTGGCGGTGAGCTATCTCGGCGGCGAGGCGGCGCAGGTGGCGCTCGGCATCTCCGACAAGGCGGCGCGCGTCTTCCAGGGCGTGCTGCTGTTCTGGGTGCTCGCCTGCGACACCCTCATCTACTACCGTCTGCGCATCGTCCGAACCGCACCCGTGGCCGAGGAGGGCGCCCGCTGATGGACCAGTCCGCGCTCCTCGCCGTCCTCCTCACCATCGTCACCGCCTCGACGCCGCTTCTGCTCGCCGCTCTCGGCGAACTCGTCACCGAACGCGCCGGCGTCCTCAACCTCGGCGTCGAGGGCATGATGGTGATGGGCGCCGTCGCCGGCTTCGCCGTGGCGCTCACCACCGGCTCGCCCTATCTCGGCATCCTCGCCGCCGCGGCCGCCGGCGCGCTGCTGTCGGTGCCCTTCGGCTTCCTGACGCTCAACCTCGTCGCCAATCAGGTGGCGACCGGCCTCGCCCTCACCCTGCTCGGCCTCGGCCTCTCCGGCCTGATCGGCGAGCGCTTCGTCGGCCAGCCCGGGGTGCGGCTCTCCAAGCTGCACATTCCCGGCCTCTCCGACATCCCCTTCGTCGGGCCGCTGCTCTTCGGCCAGGACATCCTCGTCTATCTGTCGATCGTCCTGGCGGTCCTCGTCTCCTGGGTGGTCTTCCGCACCCGCCTCGGCCTGATCCTGCGCGCCGTCGGCGACAACCACGCCTCCGCCCATGCGCTCGGTTATTCGGTGGTGCGGGTGCGCTGGATGGCGGTGCTGTTCGGCGGGGCGCTCGCCGGGCTCGGCGGCGGTTACCTGTCGCTCGCCTATACCCCGCAGTGGATCGAGAACATGACGGCGGGCCGCGGCTGGATCGCCCTGGCGCTGGTGGTGTTCTCCTCCTGGCTGCCGTCGCGGCTGGTGATCGGCGCCTATCTCTTCGGCGCGGTGACCATTCTCGGCTTCTTCGTCCAGGGGCTCGGCGTCGGCGTGCCGGCACAGCTCTTGTCGTCGCTGCCCTACATCGTCACCATCGCCGCGCTGGTCGTCATCTCCACACGACGCGGGCGCGCGAGGGCCGATACGCCGGCCTGTCTCGGACAGCCCTTCGTGCCGGATCGATGAAGCTTTCCGGTGGAGGCGCCCTTCGCGGTCGGGCGCCGTCGCCGAACAATTCCCGCACCGCCCCGTCCTTGGAGGAACTCCTCATGAAGAAATGGTCCGCGCTCACCCGCCGTGATGCGATGGCGAGCGCCTTCGCCGGATCCGTCGCCGTCGCGCTCTCCGCGAGCCTCGCCGGTCCGGCGGCGGCGGCCGACAAGCTCAAGGCGGCCTGGGTCTACGTCGGCCCGGTCGGCGACTTCGGCTATTCCTATCAGCACGACCAGGGCCGCCTCGCCGTCGAGAAGGCGCTGGGCGACAAGGTCCAGACCACCTTCGTCGAGAACGTGCCGGAAGGCCCCGACGCCGAGCGCGCCATCGAGCGCCTCGCCCGCGACGGCAACAAGCTGATCTTCACCACCTCCTTCGGCTTCATGGATCCGACCCTCAAGGTCGCCAAGAAGTTCCCCGACGTGAAGTTCGAGCACGCCACCGGCTACAAGCGCGCCGACAACGTCGCCACCTATTCCGCCCGCTTCTACGAAGGCCGCTACGTCATCGGCCAGATCGCCGGCAAGATGACCAAGTCGGGCACCGTCGGCTACATCGTCTCCTTCCCGATTCCGGAAGTCGTCTCCGGCATCAACGCCTTCATGCTCGGCGCCCAGTCGGTGAACCCGAACGTCAAGGTCAAGATCATCTGGGTGAACTCCTGGTACGACCCGGGCAAGGAAGCCGACGCCGCCAAGGTGCTGATCGGCCAGGGCGCCGACATCCTGACCCAGCACACCGACTCGACCGCCGCCCTCCAGGTCGCCCAGGAGAAGGGCATCCTCGGCTTCGGCCAGTCCTCCGACATGGACAAGTTCGCGCCCAAGGCCCAGATCACCGCCATCGTCGACGACTGGTCGCACTACTACATCGGCCGGGTGAAGGCCGCCCTCGACGGCTCGTGGAAGGCCATCGACACCTGGGACGGCATGAAGGAGGACGCGGTCGTCCTGCCGCCGATCAAGAACGTCCCCGACGACGTCAAGGCGATGGCCGAGAAGACCGCCGCGGCGATCAAGGCCGGCACGCTGAAGCCCTTCGGCGGCAAGATCACCAAGCAGGACGGCTCCACCGTCGAGAACCTCGACGACGGCGCCATCCTGTCGATGAATTGGTACGTCAAGGGCATCGACGACAAGCTGCCGCAGTGACGGACGGCTCGACGGCATGAGGCTCGCCCGACGATCCTCGTGCCGTTCGCCACCATCGTGTGTGCGGCGCGCGCTGCTCCGGCTCCGAACGGGCATGAGCCCGATGGGCAGGGAACTCACCCCGGGTTTCCCCTTCTCCCCTCGCGGGAGAAGGTGCCCCGAAGGGCGGATGAGGGGGCTGGAACCCTCCTCCGGCTCGAAGCTCGAAGGCTGCTCCTTGCGCGCTGTCGCGCGCGCCCCTCATCCGCCCCTTCGGGGCACCTTCCCCCGCGAGGGGGGAAGGAAGGCGGTGGATTCCCCCGGCCGTGCCCTGCTCGGTTTGGTCCGAGCCCGCGCACCGGGTGGGTCGACGCGTTCCGCGCTGTGGGAAGAACCGATGCTCGCCTATGCGGCCGATTGGCTGAACATCCTGACCCGCTGGTTCCACCTCGTGGTGGGCATCGGCTGGATCGGCACCTCCTTCGCCTTCATCGCTCTCGACGTCTCGTTCCGGAAGCGTCCCGAGACGCCGGAGACCGGGCTCGGCACCTCGTGGCTCGTCCACGGCGGCGGTTTCTACCATGTCGACAAGTACATGGTCGCGCCGCCGCGCCTGCCCGAGGACCTCATCTGGTACAAGTGGGACGCCTATCTCACCTTCGTCTCCGGCATCGTGCTGATGGCGGTGCAGTACTGGTGGAGCGCCCGGGCCTATCTGATCGATCCCAAGATCGTCGCCATGGAGCCGTGGATGGCGATCGCCATCTCGATCGGCTCGCTCACCGCCGGCTGGCTGATCTACGACGCGCTCTGCCGCTCGCGCCTCGGCGAGAAGACGCTGGCGTTGGCGGCCGTCGTCTTCGCCCTGATCGTCGGCGCCGCCTGGGGCTACACCCACCTCTATTCCGGCCGCGGCGCCTTCATCCACATCGGTGCCTTCGTCGGCACCATCATGGCCGCCAACGTCTTCCGGGTGATCATCCCCAATCAGAAGGTCATGGTCGCCCAGCTCCTCGCCGGCGAGGCGCCGGACGCCCGGCTCGGGGTCATCGCCAAGCAGCGCTCGGTGCACAACACCTATCTGACCCTGCCGGTCCTGCTGATGATGGTGTCGAACCACTATCCGATGCTGACCAACCATCCGCAGAGCTGGCTGGTGGTGGCGCTGATCCTGGTGATCGGCGGCCCGATCCGTCACTTCATCGTCCGCCACGAGGCCGGCGATTCCTTCGCCAAGATCCTGTGGGCGCCCGGCGTCGCCGCCCTCGGCCTCGTCGCCGCACTGATCCTCACCCTGCCGAAGACCGCGGCGGTGAGCGGCGCCGCCGTCTCCGACACCGAGATCCTGACGCTGACGGCCAAGCACTGCACCATGTGCCATTCGGCGAAACCGCGCCACGAGAGCTTCGCCGAGGCGCCCAAGGGCGTGACGCTGGAGACGATCGCCGACATCACCCGCTACGCCCCGCTGATCAAGGCGCAGGCGGTCGACACCGACGCCATGCCGCTCGGCAACGAGACCGGCTTCACCGCCGAGGATCGGGCCAAGCTCGCCGCCTGGATCGCGGCGCACTGAGGGGAGGGGACATGCTCGACATCGCGACCGTGAACGCGCTCTCGATCGACGACTTCGTCGCCCGCTTCGGCGATGTCGCCGAGCATTCGCCGTGGGTGGCCGAGGCGGCGGCTCGCGCGCGCCCCTTCGCGACCCGCGAGGCGATGATCGAAGCCTTCGCCGCCGTCGTCGCCGCCGTATCCCGCGAGGCGCGCCTCGCCCTGATCCGCGTTCATCCCGATCTCGCCGGGAAGGCGGCGCGCGCCGGGACCATGGCCGAGGATTCGAAGCGCGAGCAGGCCGGCGTCGGGCTCGACACTCTGAGCGAGGCCGAGTTCGCCCGTTTCACCGACCTCAACACCCGTTACCGCGACAAGTTCGGTTTCCCCTTCATCTTCGCGGTCAAGGGGGCAACCAAGGCGATGATCCTCGACGCCTTCGAGGCGCGTCTGCCGAACGACGTCGAGACCGAATTCGCCACGGCGCTCGCCCAGGTCGTCCGCATCTTCCGCTTCCGTCTCGAGGACCGCATCTCGTCGTGATCGAACCTTCCGCCATCGCCGCGCTCGGCCACCGCGCCCAGGCGCTCCTCGACGACCTCGCTCTCGTCACCGACGAACCGGGGCGGGTGACCCGCACCTATCTGTCGCCGGCCCACGCCCGCTCGATCGACCTCGTCGGCGGTTGGATGCGCGCGCGCGGCATGACGACGACGGTCGACGCGGTCGCCACCCTGCGCGGCCGCCGCGAGGCCGACATCGCGCCCGAGACGGCGAAGACGCTGCTGATCGGCTCTCACATCGACACGGTGATCGACGCCGGTAAGCTCGACGGCTGCCTCGGCGTGATCGCCGGTCTCCTCGTCGTCGAGGAGATCGCGAAGCGCGGCGAGAAACTGCCCTTCGCCATCGAGATCCTCGGCTTCGGCGACGAGGAGGGCGTGCGCTTCCCCACCGCTCTCTCCTCGTCTTCCGCCGTCACCGGCACCTATCGCCGCGAATGGCTCGAGGTCAGAGACCGCAAGGGCGTGTCGCTCGGCGAGGCGCTCGCCGCGTTCGGCTGCGACACCGACGCGATCGAGGCGGCGCGCATCGATCCGGCCGGCGTCGTCGGCTGGCTGGAGATCCACATCGAGCAGGGGCCGGTGCTCGAACACTGGAACACGCCGCTCGGCGTCGTCACCTCGATCGCCGGACAGTCGCGCTTCACTTTCTCTCTGCAGGGCGTCGCCGGCCACGCCGGCACCGTGCCGATGGACCTGCGCCACGATGCGCTCGCCGGTCTCGCCGAGATCGCGCTCACCGTCGAACGGGTCGGCCGCCAGGGCACCAACGGCCTCGTCGCCACCGTCGGCCGCGTCGACGTCGAGCCCGGCGCCGGCAACACCGTGCCCGGCCGGGTCGAGGCGAGCCTCGACATCCGCGCCGGCGCCGACGCGCCGCGCCTCGTCGCCATCGACCGCATCCGCCACGAGGCCGAGCGCATCGCCGAACGTCGTGACCTCGGCTTCGAGCTGACCCGTCACATCGACGTGCCGACCTGCCCGATGGACGAGCGGCTCCAGGCCGCCTTCGCCCGCGCGGTCGCCTCCCTCGATCTCGATGTGCGGCGATTGCCTTCCGGCGCCGGCCACGACGCCATGGCGATGGCGCGCGCCTTCCCCTCGGCGATGCTGTTCGTCCGCTCGAAGGACGGCATCTCCCACAATCCGCGCGAATGGTCGTCGCCCGAGGACATCGGCCTCGGCGTCGAGGCGCTGGTGCGCACCGTGCTCGATCTGGCGAAGGGGGAGGGGGCATGACCACCGTCCATCTCGCCCGCACCCTCTCCTTCCGCGACGATCCGTCGGTGGCCGGGGCGAAGGCGGTGGTCTTCCGCGAGCGCGGCGCCGTGGTGGTCGGCGACGACGGCCGCATCGCCTGGGCCGGCGAGGCCGCCGACCTGCCCGAACAACACCGCGACGCGCCCCGGATCGATCACGGCCGCGCCCTGCTCTCCGCCGGTTTCGTCGACACCCATGTCCACTTCCCGCAGTGGCGCATGCTCGCCGCACCGGGGCGCGACCTCCTCGAATGGCTGGAGCGTTTCACCTTCAGGGAAGAGGCGCAGTATGCGGAGCGCATACATTCCGAGCACAACGCCGAGGCCTTCCTCGATCGATTGATCGAGAACGGCACGACCTCCGCGGCGGTCTATTCTTCGTCCCATGCGGTCGCCTGCGACGCGCTCTTCGCCGCCGCCGAGAAGCGCGGCATGGGCGTCGTCACCGGCAAGACCCTGATGGACCGCGCCTGTCCCGAGACGCTGCGCGACGATCCCGAACGCGGCATCGCCGAGAGCGCCGCGCTGATCGGCCACTGGCACCGCCGCGGCCGGGCCCGTTACGCCATCACGCCGCGCTTCGCCGTCACCTCGACCGAGACGCAGCTGCGCCTCGCCGGCGAGTTGCTGCGCGACCACCCGACCTGCCTGATGCAGACCCATCTCTCCGAGAGCGCCCGCGAGATCGAGACGGTCCGGGCGCTCTTCCCGAAGGCCGCGAGCTACACCGACGTCTACGACCGCTTCGGCCTCACCGGACCTCGCTCGCTCTTCGGTCACGCCATCCATCTCGACGACGACGAGTGTCGGCGGCTGTCGGAGACCGGCTCGGTGGCGGTGCACTGCCCGACCTCCAACTGCTTCCTCGGCTCCGGCCTCTTCGACATCGCCCGTCTCGACGATTCCGATCGGCCGGTGCGGCTGGCGCTCGCCACCGACATCGGCGGCGGCACGTCGTGGTCGATGCTCGCCACCCAGGGCCGCGCCATCGAGGTCGCCCGTCTGGTCGGGGTCGAACTCGATGCCACCCGCGCCTTCTATCTCGCCACCCTCGGCAACGCCCGCGCCCTCGGCCTCGAGGCCGAGATCGGTTCGCTCGAGCCCGGCCGTTTCGCCGACATGGTGGTGATCGACCCGCGCGCCACGCCGGTGCTCGCCGCCCGCGACGATCTCAGCGAAGGTCTCGAGGATCTCCTCTTCGCCCTCGCCATCCTCGGCGACGACCGCGCCGTCCGCTCCACCTGGATCGCCGGCCGTCTCGCCCACGAAAATCCCACGCCCACAGGAACCGCTCGATGACCTCGCTCACCGACCGCATCTCGTCTCTCGTCGACGCCCGTTTCGACGAGGAGGTCGCCTTTCTGGCCGAACTGGTGAAGGTGCCGTCCGACAATCCGCCGGGCGATTGCGCGCCGCATGCCGAGGTCACCGCGAGCCTGCTCGAGAAGCTCGGCTTCACCGTGTCGCGCCATCCGGTGCCGAAGGCGGTGGTCGAAGCGGCCGGCATGAAGACCGCGACCAACATCGTGGCGCGGCGGACCTACGGCGCCGGCGGTCCGGTGATCGCCCTCAACGTCCACGGCGACGTGGTGCCGCCCGGCGAGGGCTGGACCGCCGACCCCTACGGCGCCGAGATCCGCGACGGCTGGATGTACGGCCGCGGCGTCGCCGTGTCGAAGTCGGACTTCGCCAGCTACGCCTTCGCCATCCTGGCGCTGGAGAAGGCCGGCGTGGCGCTGAACGGCACCCTCGAACTGCACGGCACCTGGGACGAGGAGGCCGGCGGCGAGATCGGCCCGAAGTGGTTGCTCGACGAAGGCATCGTCGAACCGGATCTGGCGATCGCCGCCGGCTTCTCCTACGCCGTGGTCGACGCCCACAACGGCTGCCTCCACCTCGAGATCACCGTCGAGGGCCGCTCCGCCCACGCCGCCATGCCCTTCACCGGCGTCGACGCGCTCGAGGCGGCGACCGGCGTCCTGAACGCCCTCTATGCCTTCCGCAAGTCGCTCGCCACGAAGGTCTCGGCGACCCCCGGCATCGGTTCGCCGCAGCTGACCGTGGGTCTCATCTCCGGCGGCATCAACACCAACGTCGTGCCCGACAAGGTGACGATGCGCCTCGACCGTCGCATGATCCCGGAGGAGAACCCGGAGGCCGTCGAGGCCGAACTGCGCGGTGTCGTCGAAGGCGCCATGCGCGCCTATCCTGCGGCGCGCGCCGGCGTGAAGCGCATTCTACTCGCCCGCCCGCTCACCCCGCTCGCCGGCTCCGAGAAGCTCTCGGGTGCGCTCTGCCGCCGCGCGACCGAGGTCTTCGGCGTCCCCGTCGGGGTGAACGGCGTGCCGCTCTACACCGACGCCCGCCACTACAGCGATGCCGGCATTCCCATCGTCCTCTACGGCGCCGGCCCGAGCACCATCACCGAAGCCAACGCCCACCGCGCCGACGAACGCCTGCCGCTCGACGATCTGCGCAAGGCGACCAAGGTCATGGCCCTGGCGCTGGCCGATCTGTTGGGGTGAGCGGGGACCGGCCGGCGGATCGTGGATCGGAGGGGGGAATTCGCTGCGCTCTTTCCACCCTACGGCGTCCCGTCGCGCAGCGTCGAATTCGGAAACACGAAGGCCGGAGCGGGCGACCGCTCCGGCCTGTTTCGTGTCGCGTCACGTCGCTTGAGGTCTCACTCCGCCTTCGGACCGACCGTCACCACGGTCATCGGCTGCGACAGCAGGCGCTTGGCGACGCGGCGGATGTCGTCGATGGTCACCTTCTCGATCAGCGCGTTACGCTTGTCGATGTAGTCGATGCCGAGGTCGTCGACCTGGATGGCGAGAAGCGATCCGGCGATCTTGTCGGACGTGTCGAAGCGCAGCGGATAGCTGCCGATGAGATAGGCCTTGGCCTCGGCCAGCTCCTTGTCGGTCGGTCCGGTATCGCGCATCCGGGTGATCGCGGCGCGGATGAGGGCGAGGCTCTCCTCGACCTTGTCGGCTCGCGTGCCGACCGCCCCGACGAACAGCCCGGCGTGCATCATCGGCGCGAGGCCGGTGGAGACCGAATAGGCGAGGCCGTTCTTCTCGCGCACGTCGCGATAGAGCCAGGACGAGAACGAGCCGCCGCCGAGGATGTGGTTCATCACATAAGCCGGCACGAAGTCGGGATCGGCCCGCTTCAGGCCCGGCCCGCCGAAGCGCACCACCGCTTGCGGGATCGGCGCCGCGGACGAGACGGTGCCACCGGCGATCGGCGTCACCTCGGCGACCGGGGCGATCGCCCCTTCCGCCGGCAGGCGGCCGAAGACCTTGTCGAGCAACGGCGCCAGCGTCGCCGCGTCGATGTCGCCGACCACCGCGATCTTCAGACCCTTCCGGGTGAAGATCTTCGACCTCATCTCCTTGATGTCGGCGATCGTCACCTTGGCGATGCTCGCCTCGGTGCCGTCGGAGGGCCGGCCGTAGGGATGGTCGGGGAAGACCGTCTTGGAAAACAGCCGCCCGGCGATCGTCTCCGGGTCCTTCTCGGCGCGGCGCCGCGCCGCGATCGACTGGGCGCGCATCCGCTCGACCGCTTCCGCATCGAAGCGCGGCGCATTGAGCGCCAGCGCCAGGAGATCGAAGGCGGCGTCGCGGTTCTCGCTCAGCGTCTTCATCTCGCCTTCGAAGCGGTCGCGCCCGTCGCGGAAACTCACCTGCACCGAGAGGTCTTCGAGCTTGGCCTGGAACTGCTCGGAGGTGAGATCGCCGGCGCCTTCGTCGAGCAGGGTCGACAAGAGATCGACCGCACCTTCCTTGCCCGCCGGATCCTGGGTCGAGCCGCCGAGGAAGGCGAAGTCGACGGCGATCAGCGGCACCGCGTGTTCCTCCACCAGCCAGGCTTCGATCCCCGACGGGCTCGTCACCTTCTGGATCTGCGTCGCCGTGGCGGGCGAGGCGGCGAGGAGCGCGACGGCGGCGACGGCGAAGCCGACGCGGCGCAGGCCGACGAAGACGCGACGCGCCGAGCGAACCAGGGCTTCGGAAGAAGCGAAGATCATGGGCTGAACCTCTCGGACGTCAGAATCGGGACGCGGGCGGCAGCGCCGGCATCAACGCGTCTTCGAACATGCGGATGTGGCCGTTCGAGCCGGGGTCGGCCGACGGCATCGGCCGCTTGCCGACCGCTTTGCCGGTCGACGGCGCCGAGCGTAGGAGCCCGGTGGCGGCGCGGTCGCTCGTCAGCCACTTCGCGGCGGCGGCCTTGACCTCCTCGCCGCCCACGTTGCGGATGCGCGTCGGCAGGGTGCGGACCTCGTCGATCGTCCCGCCCGTCGCCAGGGTCTGGCCGTAGATCCGCGCCAGCGTCGACTGACTGTCCTGGGAGCGGATCGAATCGGCCGCCACCTTCTTGGCGGCGCGCTCGACCTCTTCGGGCTTGGGCCCGCCGGTCGCCAGTTCCGCCACCACCTCGTCGATCGCCTTGCCGAGATCCTCGAGGCTCACCCCGTCGCGCGGCGTGGCGTAGATCATGATCGTGCCGTCGTCGAGCGAGCCGGAACGATAGTAGGCGCCGGCGGAGGCGGCGATGCCCTTCTCGGCGACGAGCTTGCGGTAGAGCCGGCTGTTCGAGCCGCCGCCGAGCACGTCGGCGAGCACGGTCAACGCCTCGCTCTCGCCCGGAGTGGCGGTGCGCTCGGACGGCACTTCGTAGACCCGGCGCCAGGTCGGCTGCGCCACCCGCTCGTCGGCGAGCGAGACGAGGCGCACCACACCGGCGATGTCGGGATCGCGCGGCCGCTTGCGCTGGCCCGGCTCGGCGCGGCGCGGCACCCGGCCGTAGGTGTCGAGGGCGAGATCGCGCACCGCCTTCTCCTCGACGTCGCCGGCGACGACGAGGATGGCGTTGTTCGGCGTGTAGAAGCGATCGTAGTAGGCGAAAGCGTCGGCGACCGTCAGCTTCTCCACCTCGTGCTTCCAGCCGATCACCGGGATCCGGTAGGGGTGGTTGCGGTGGAGCGCCGCTTCGAGCGCCTCTGAGAGCTGGGCGGAGGGGTCGTTGTCGGTGCGCATCGAGCGCTCCTCCAGCACCACCTTCAGCTCCGGCTCCGCCACCTTGGGGTCGAAGGCCAGATTCTGCATCCGGTCGGCCTCGAGCGCCATCATCTTCGGCAGATGCTCCTTGGCCACCCGCTGGTAGTAGGCGGTGTAGTCGTAGGAGGTGAAGGCGTTCTCCTGGCCGCCGATCTCCGCCACCTTCTTGGAGAAGGCACCGTCCGGATTGGCCTTGGTGCCCTTGAACATCAGGTGTTCGAGGTAGTGGGCGATGCCCGACTTGCCCGGCGGTTCGTCGGCCGAGCCGGCCTTGTACCAGATCATGTGGGTGACGACCGGCGCCCGATGGTCGGGAACCACCACCACGGCGAGCCCGTTGGGGAGCGTGAAGGTCGAGATCTTGCCGGCGGTGGTCGGTGCGGGTTTCGTCGCGGTCGCGGCGGCCGGGGCCGGGGTGGGCGCCGGCGCCTGCGCCTGCGCCGCGGCGGGCAGCGCTCCGGCGAGGAAGAGGGCGAGGCTACCGACGGCGCCGATGGGGGCGAGGCGCGCGATGCGGCGACGCGACGGCGTGGAGACGGCGGATCGACGGTGCAACTGCTCACCCTCCCGGAGCGACGATGATGGGGGATCGGCCGGAATCCACCGGAGCGGATCCCGCGGCCGCCGAGAAGACCGGCGACACCGAACGGACGGGAATCTCCCGCGACCCCGTCACGAGAGTTCCTGTCCGATGGATATGGCGAAATTCCGTCCGCCGCCAAGAGGCTGCGTGACGGCGTGTCGCGCTCAGAGCGGCCACCAGCTCGGCTTCCACGAGGATTTCTCCTCCGGAGCGGCGACCGGCGCGTTGGGCGAGGGCTTGCGGTAGGCGTCCGGCGGCTCGATCAACGTGCGTCGGCCGCTCGGGTTCTCCGCCCGCTTGATCGCCTCGGCGTTGACCTGCGCCTGACCGGCCATCTGCTCCGGCGACAGGCGACGGCCCGGATTGTCGTCGTAGATGCGCCGCTGGCCGGCACCGGGGATGGCGTAGCGCGACAACTCGTCCGGCGTCATCACCCGGCCGCTCTTCGACGGATCGACGTCCTTCTCCAGCGCCGCCTTGCGGTTCTCCTCGGCGACGTCCTCCGGATTGCGCGGGAAGCTCGACGGGGTCGCCGCGTCCGGGTCGACGGGCGCGCGCAGGTCGCGCTTCGGCGGCACCACCAGCGGCGCCCGCGGCCGGAATTCGATCGGTTTCTCGTGCGGGTCGATGGCGCCGAGGCCGGTCATCACCGCCTTGATGGCGTTGGTGTCGGCGGCGCCGGTGTCGGAGCCCTCCTCGACGAAACCATCGGTCGAACTGGCGCAGCCGGAAAGAAGGGCGGCGAGGAGCAGGACCGCGGTGGCGCTCGGCGCCGTCTTGGAGAACTTCGTCGTCACGGAGGTGGATCTCCCGGCCGGTTCGGAGGAGGTCGTCGTCGACCGGCGCTCACGATACGAACAGATATTCGGCGGCCGAACCGGGTCCGGCCACCGTACGCGTCTCAGGAAGACCCGGACTTTGTGGCATCCTTGGGACCGGAGACGAGGGAGTCATACAGGAGCCCGGCCACACCGACAACGATCCAGACGTCGGCGAGGTTGAACACGTACCACGAGCGCGACCGGTCGGGCAGGAACAGATGGGCGAAATCGATCACCGCGCCCCACCATGCCCGGTCGATGGCGTTGCCGATCGCCCCGCCGACGACGAGGCCGAGCGAGACGGCGAGGAGCCGGCTCTCGGCCTTCGCCATCCACACCGTCAGCGCCACCGAGGCGACGATCGAGAAGGCGAAGAGCGCCCAGCGGCCGACGTCGCTCTCGGCCTGGAAGAAGCCGTAGGAGATGCCGTAGTTCCAGATCAGCCGAAGTTCGGCGAAGGGCGCGAGCGGAATCGGCCCGGTCTCGGCGAGCCGGACCCCGAGGAGCAGCCACAGTTTGCTCGCCTGATCGAGAACCAGTCCGAGGACCGTGACGATCAGGCCGAGCCGGAAGGGCGAGAGCCCGTTCATGCGGTCGCGCCCCGCGCCTTCCATTCCCGCAGCGCCTGCGCATCGCGCGCCGAGACGTCGGGGAATTCGGGATCCGAGCCGACGTCCGCCACGATCCGCCACGAGCGGGCGCACTTCGGACCTTCCGCCTTCTTCGGCACCACCGCGACGCCGGCGACGTCGTAGAGGCGGAACGCGTCTTCCGGCGCCTCCTCGCCCGTCACCACGATGCCGGAGGTGATCGCCACTTCGGCGAGATCGACGCCGTCGAGCGCTTCGACGAGGCCGACGTCGGCGATGTGGACGATCGGCGCGGCTTCGAGGCTCGATCCGATGCGCTTGGCGGCGCGTTCGAGCTCCAGCGCGCCGGTGACGACCCGGCGGACGTCGCGCACCTTGGCCCACTTCGCCACCAGCGCCTCGTCCTTCCACGCCCCCGGCAGCTCGGGGAAGAGCTCGAGATGGATCGAGCCGGCGCCCGGATGGGCGTGGCCCCAGGCCTCCTCCATGGTGAAGGGCAGCATCGGCGCCAGCCACTTGGCCAGCGCGTCGAAGAGCTGTGCCACCACGGCGAGCGCCGCCCGGCGCTTCACCGAGGAATGCGGCTCGCAGTAGAGCGCATCCTTGCGGACGTCGAAGTAGAAGGCCGAGAGATCGACGACCATGAAGTTCATGATCGCGCCGACGACGCGCTTGAAGTCGTACTCGGCGTAGCCGGCCTTCACCGTCTCGCCGATCTCGGCGAGGCGATGCAGCATCAGCCGCTCGAGTTCCGGCATCTCCGCGAGCGCCGGATCGAGCGCCGCGTCGTGATGGGCGAGCGTGCCGAGCATCCAGCGGACGGTGTTGCGCAGCTTGCGATAGGCCTCGACGTTGGTCTTGAGGATCTCGTTGCCGATGCGCAGATCGTCGGCGTAGTCGGAGGTCATCACCCACAGGCGCAGGATGTCGGCGCCCGACTGGGCGATGACGTCCTGCGGGCTGACGATGTTGCCGAGCGACTTCGACATCTTGCGGCCGTCCTCGGCCATGACGAAGCCGTGGGTGAGCACCGAGTCGTAGGGCGCGCGCCCGTTGGTGCCGCAGCTCTCGAGCAGCGACGAATGAAACCAGCCGCGATGCTGGTCCGAGCCCTCGAGATACATGTCCGCAGGCCACTTCAGATCGGGGCGCTTCCTCAGGCAGAAGGCGTGGGTCGAACCCGAGTCGAACCAGACGTCGAGGATGTCGGTGACCTGCTCCCACTCGGCGATGTCGTCGACGAGGCCGCCGAGGAAGCGCTCCTTGGCGCCCGCCTCGTACCAGGCGTCGGCGCCGTGCGCGACGAAGGCGTCGTGGACGCGCTTCATCAACTCGTCGTTGGCGGCGAAATGCGGTCCCGGCGCCAGATCGTGGGTGCGGGCGTTGCGGAACACGGCGATCGGCACGCCCCAGGCGCGCTGGCGCGACACCACCCAGTCCGGGCGGTTGGCGATCATGCCGGTCAAGCGGTTCTGACCCGCGGCCGGATAGAAGGTGGTCTCGCCGATCGCGCGCAGCGCCCGGGCGCGCAGCGTGTCGCCCTGGCCCTCGATGTCGCGGTCCATGTGGATGAACCACTGCGGTGTGTTGCGGAAGATCACCGGCTTCTTCGAACGCCAGGAGTGCGGGTACTGGTGCTTGAGCCGGCCGCGCGCCAGGAGCGCGTTCGCCTCGATCAGCGCCCGGATGACATTGGCGTTGGCGTCACCCTTGTCGCCATCGGCGGTGATGACGACGCTGCCGGTCAGCCCCGGCGCGTCTTCGGTGAGGACGCCGGCGTCGTCGACGGTGAAGGGGATCTCGGTGTCGATGCCGCGCGCCTCGAGGAAGCGGCCGTTGGCCATCCAGATCTCGAAGTCCTCGCGGCCGTGGCCCGGCGCGGTGTGGACGAAGCCGGTACCCGAGTCGTCGGTGACGTGGTCGCCGTCGAGCAGCGGCACGGGGAACGAATAAGGTGGATTAAAATCATAAGATGCAGCGTAGCCAGAGCCGTCTTCACGCTCGACAATCTTATTCCTCAAGCTGGAGTACAGCCCGCCAAATTTGTCGATCCATTCAGTCATTCCCCCACCGAATCCAGCTCCGGCTCCAATTGTCACAGGCGCGATCGGATTCAGCGGATGGGCGAGCGACAGCGCGCCGAGGTCTGCCGCCGAGACGGTGCGGACCTTCTGGAAGTTCTCGACCTTGGCGGCCTTCATCACCTCCTCGGCGAGCTTGTCGGCGAGGATCAGGAGGTCGCCCTCCTTCGCCCAGTTGCCCTCCGGCGCGGCGTTGACGCGGTAGAGGCCATAGGCGATGCGGTTCGAATAGGAGACGGCGCGGTTGCCCGGGATGGTCCACGGCGTCGTCGTCCAGATGACCACCGACGCGTCGGCGAGTTCCCCGTCCGAGGTCACCGGGAACTTCACGAAGATCGTGTCGGACGTGTGGTCCTGATACTCGACCTCGGCCTCGGCCAGCGCCGTCTTCTCGACCACCGACCACATCACCGGCTTGGAGCCGCGATAGAGCTGGCCCGAGGTGGCGAACTTCTGGATCTCGTTGGCGATCACCGCCTCCGCGTCGTAGCTCATGGTGAGATACGGATCACGGAAGTCGCCGACGACGCCGAGGCGCTCGAATTCGGCCGACTGCACCTTGACCCAGTGCTCGGCGAAGGCGCGGCACTCGGCGCGGAACTCGTTGATCGGCACCTCGTCCTTGTTCTTGCCCGCGGCGCGATACTTCTCCTCGATCTTCCACTCGATCGGCAGGCCGTGGCAGTCCCAGCCCGGAACGTAGTTCGAGTCGAACCCTTCCATCTGCTTCTGGCGGGTGATGACGTCTTTCAGGATCTTGTTCAGCGCGTGGCCGATGTGCAGGTGGCCGTTGGCGTAGGGAGGGCCGTCGTGCAGCACGAACTTCGGCCGACCGGCGGCCTTCGCCCGCTGGGCACGGTAGAGGTCGTCCTTCTCCCACTTGGCCAGGATCTCCGGCTCGCGCTGCGGCAGGCCGGCGCGCATCGGGAAATCGGTCTTGGGCAGAAAGAGCGTCTTGGAATAGTCGACGGGTGCGGCGGTCATCTCGGTATCCAACGTCGGAAGAATTCGGAAGGCGGGCGGCTCGGCGGCCGCCGCTCGCTCGGTTCGCTCGAACCCGGCGGGAGCGTGTCCCACGGGCGAGCGCGAGGGTTCCCGGATCCGGCGTGCGGCCCTCAGGCGCGCCCGCTCGGAGCCGGGCCGATAATTCGCGTCGCCGAAGCGCGCGGGGCGAAGAGGCTCGCCCGATCGGTCCACCGAGATTTCATGGGCGCGTTTCTAACAGGAGACGCCGAGAACCGGAAGGGGCGGGCGACGTCGCCTTGCGTCGAAACCGCCATCTTGCGATCCGCCGTCCGAGGCACGACATGTGGTCGTGAGGGGCTCGATCCGGAACCGTCGCAGGATGGAGGATCAGACCGTGACGACACCCGAACTCACCGAGAGGCTGGCCGATCTCGCCGGCCGTATCGAGGCTCGCATCACCGACCTGCGCGAGCGCGGCGAATTCTCCGACGTCCACGCCGCCGCCTTCGCCGACATTCGCGCCAAGCGGGCGGCTCTCGAAGAGCGGATGGAGGAGGCCGTTGCCGCCGGCGAGGCCGGCCGCGCCACGCTCATCGAACTGCGCCGCGACGTCGATGCGCTGGTCGACGGCTTCGAAGAGGCGGTCTTCGCCATCGACGCTCGCGGCGAGCGCGCCCGCAACGGCTGACCCCGCGCCCCCGAGCCGGCCGTGTCGGTCCTGCGCCGGATCCGGCCGCCGCCGCGGAACGAAGCCCGTCGGGTGAGCGAGCGTCCGGCGCGGAGCACCCATGCCGGAACCGAGGGAAAGACGACTTGCGTGGTGCCCGCCGCGGTCGTCTGATCGCTCCGCCGCGTACCGGAGGAACTCCACCATGACCCATGTCCCCGCCGCCGATCGCTACGAGCGCGCCACCTTCCGCCGTTGCGGCCGGTCGGGCCTCGATCTGCCGGCCCTGTCGCTCGGCCTCTGGCACAATTTCGGCGATGCCGACCCGATCTCGACCCAGCGCGCCATCCTGCGCCGCGCCTTCGATCTCGGCATCACCCACTTCGACCTCGCCAACAACTACGGCCCGCCCTACGGCGCCGCCGAGATCAACTTCGGCCGTCTGCTGAAGGAGGACTTCGCCGCCCATCGCGACGAGTTGATCATCTCCTCCAAGGCCGGCTGGGACATGTGGCCCGGCCCTTACGGCCGCGGCGGCGGCAGCCGTAAATACGTGATGGCGAGCTGCGACCAGAGCCTGAAGCGCATGGGGCTCGACTACGTCGACATCTTCTATTCGCACCGTTTCGACGCCACCACGCCGCTCGAGGAGACGGCCTCGGCACTCGCCGACATCGTCCGGCAGGGCAAGGCGCTCTACGTCGGCATCTCCTCCTATTCGGCGGCGAAGACCCGCGAGATGGCGAAACTGCTCGCCGAGCGCGGCACGCCGCTGCTCATCCACCAGCCCTCCTACAACATGTTCAATCGCTGGATCGAACACGGCCTGCTCGACGCGACCGAAGACGTCGGCGCCGGCATCATCGCCTTCACACCGCTGGCTCAGGGGCTGCTGACGAACAAGTATCTCGCCGGCGTCCCGGCCGATGCCCGGGTCAACAAGCCCGGCGGCGGATCGTTGCGCCCCGCCCATCTCTCCGAAGCCAACCTCGTCCGCGTCCGTGCGCTGGCGAAGATCGCCGAGCGGCGCGGTCAGAGCCTCGCCCAGATGGCGATCGCCTGGGTGCTGCGCGATCCGCGCGTCACCTCGGCGCTGATCGGCGCCAGTTCCGTCCGCCAGGTCGAGGAGAACGTCGCCGCACTCGAGAACCTCGCGTTTTCGGCCGAGGAACTCGCCGAGATCGACGTCCATGCCGTCGAGGCGGGCATCGATCTCTGGGAGAAGCCTTCGACCGATCAGGCGGTGTGACGGAGCGACGCCGGACCGCCGCTCACTCGAGCGGCGGTACCTCGCGCGAGCGGCCGTGCAGCCGCTCGCGATGGACGATGTAGAGGCCGGAGGCGACGATGACGGCGATGCCGACCCAGGTCGGGCCTTCCGGGAAGTCGCCGAACATCAGGAAGCCGAGGATCGTCGCCGAGACGATCTCGAGATAGCCGAAGGGTGCCAGCACCGCCGCCGGCGCCAGTTCGAAGGCGCGTACGATCATCCCGTGAGTGAGGAACGACAGCGCGCCGATGCCGAGGAACCACACCCAGGAGAGGCCGGTGGGCATCACCACCGGCTGCGCCAGGAGCCCGGTCGCCGCCGCTACGGCGAGGACGACGCCGAGCGCCACCGTGCCGACCGCCCCGGTGACGAACTGTACCGCCACCAGACTGCCCGCTCCGGCGAGCCGCCGCGTCATCACGTGATAGCCGGCGAAGGTGCAGGCCGAGCCGAGCGGCAACAGCGCCGTGGCGCCGAACTGTTCGAAGCTCGGGCGGATGATCATCAACGTGCCGAGGAACCCGACCGCACAGGCCGCCCAGCGCCGCGGGCCGACCGTCTCGCCGAGCAGGATCGGCGACACCGCGGTCAGGATCATCGGTTCGGCGAAGGCGATGGCGAGCGCATCGGTGAGCGGCATCGTCGCCAGCGCCGTGAAGAACATCATCGAGGTGGCGGCGAGGAGCAGCGATCGCACCACGTGGCCGCCGAGCCGCGGCGGGATCAGCCGACGGCCTTCGCCGAGGGCGACGCCGACCACCACCGCCGCCAGGAGCTGGCCGACGAAGCGCCCGAAGGCGACCTCGAGTCCCGACATCTCGGCGGTCAGGAGCTTCGCCAGCGCGTCCATCGACGGCACGATCAGCATGGCGACGGTCATGATGCCGATGCCGCGGACGATGGTCTGGGAGCGCGCTTTCGGATCGAACGGGATCTCGGTCATGGCCGGAGCTCGGCGAGCGCCCTGTCGAGGGCCGACCCCGGCCCGATCGCCGAGAGCAGCGCTCGCGCCTCTCCGCAGTCGACCTTCATCTGGTCGATCAATCCGTCGAGCGAGGCGAACTTCGCCTCGGGACGCAGATAGGAGACGAAGGTGACGTCGGCGGTCTTGCCGTAGAGATCGCCGGCGAAGTCGAGGACATGGGTCTCGAGCACCGGCGCGCCGTGGTCGAACTGCGGCCGCCGGCCCCAATTGGCGGCGCCGAGATGGGGCACCCCGTCGACGGTGAAGATCACCGCATAGACCCCGTGTTTCAGGCGGCAGTCGCCGGCCAGCCGCATGTTGGCGGTCGGGAAGCCGAGATCGCGGCCGCGCCGGTCGCCGCCGACGATCGCGCCCTCGACGAACCAGCGATAGCCGAGGAGCCCGGCCGCCTCGGCCAGATCGCCCGCCTCCAGCGCCGTGCGGATGCGGCTCGACGAGACCAGCGCCCCGTCCTCGGCGGTGTGCGGCTCGACCACGTCGACGCCGAAGCCGTGGCGCACACCCGCCACCGACAGGAAGGCCGGGGAGCCCGAACGCCCCTTGCCGAAGTGGAAGTCCCAGCCGACCGTGGCATTGGCGAGACCGAGCCCGTCGACCAGCACGCGCGCGACGAAGTCATCGGCCGACAGCGCCGCCAGCTCACCGTCGAACGGCGCGACCACCAGCCCGTCGAGACCGAGAGCGGAGGCGAGCCGCGCCTTGGCGGCCGGCGGGGTCAGCCGGAATACCGGCTTGTCGGGGGCGAAGAAGGAGCGCGGATGCGGCTCGAAGGTCAGCGCCAGCGCCGGCCGCCCCGCCGCGCGGGCCCGATCGAGCGTCGCCGCGAGCACCGCCTGATGGCCGCGATGCATGCCGTCGAAGTTGCCGATCGCCACATGAGCGCCGCGCAACGTCGCCGGCAGGCCTTCGCCGAAGGCGATCGACCGGAACGGCTGAGAGCGCGGCGACGTCGGATCGGACATGGGGCGGGTTCGCGGGGTCGTCGGACGAGGGGGCGCGGCACCGCAGGCGGCGCGCGAAACGAGCCGCGACCCTGCCCGAGCCGATGCCGGACGGTCAAGTCCGCCCGGCGCAGCTCTCCTCTGCCCATGCGGTCGCGGGATCGGCGTTTCGGGATCGGCGTTTCGGGATCGGCGGCTCGGGATCACCGGCTCGCGGCCGACGCTCGGGGGTCGGTGCCGGGACCCCGCCGGAGCGAGGTCGCGGCCGGTCCCGGACGATCAGGCGGCGGCCTCTTCCTTCGGCCGTGGCGGGACCATGACGATCGCCTGACCGTCGAGCACCACGGTGTCGCCGACATGCGCCTCGCAGTGCAGCGTGCAGCGCCGCCCCTTTTCCGCCAGTTCGATCACCTCGACGCTGACCACGACGGTCTCGCCGATCTTCACCGGCGCCCTGAAGTGGAGCGTCTGCGACAGATAGACGGCGCCCGGGCCCGGCAGACGGGTGCCGAGGATCGCCGAGATCAGAGAGGCGGTGTAGAGGCCGTGGGCGATGCGCTGGCCGAAACGGGTCTTCGACGCGTAGACGTCGCACAGATGGATGGGATTGTCGTCCCCCGACAGCTGCGCGAATCCGATCACGTCGGAATCCTCGACCGTTCGCGTCAGGCTCTCTTTCATGCCGACGGAAAGATCTTCGAAGAAGTAGGACTTCAGTACCGGTACGGACATGTACGACCTCACCAGACGAAAACGTTCGTCTCGACGTTGGGGAGTATTTTACACGAGCCTTCGCGCGAGACCAGAGCGCCTCAATACGGACCCGGGCGAAAGTATGAATCGTGGAGTAACCACGACGACTCCAATTCGATGACTCTTTGACGAGATTTGCGCCATTAACCGAATGTTGGATTCTCCGCGGTAGATTGTCCCATGGGCTCGGGGAGAGGCGGAGATCGGCGAACGATCCCAAGCCGACCCCGGAATGAACACCAAGGAAGCGACTCGACAGGGAACGTCGCGGCCCGTTTCGGAGTACGAACTCATGGCGCTGGATCTCACGATGCCGGTTCTCGTGGTCGACGACTACAAGACGATGATCCGCATCATCCGCAATCTCCTCAAGCAGCTCGGCTTCGACGATGTCGACGAGGCGTCGGACGGCACCGAAGCGCTCGGCAAGATGAAGGAGCGCCGCTACGGCCTCGTCATCTCCGATTGGAACATGGAGCCGATGACCGGCTACGAGCTCCTCAAGCATGTTCGTGCCGACACCGGTCTCTCCAAGACCCCGTTCATCATGGTCACGGCCGAGTCCAAGACCGAGAACGTCATCGCCGCCAAGAAGGCCGGCGTCAACAACTACATCGTCAAGCCGTTCAACGCTCAGACGCTGAAGGGCAAGATCGAGGCGGTCTTCTCGGACTGATCCGCGACACGAGGACCGGGAGCCGGCGGCGAGTGGGGATTCCCGCCGGTTCGAAACTCATCAGGGGACGAAGAACATGGCGCCGGCGAGCCCGGAGCAGCTGACGCACATCGTCGATTTCCTCCGGCGCGAGAGACGCGATCTCTCCCTGGAAGACGTGATGGTCCTCGCCGAACGTATGGCGGCGACCCTCGACGAGACGGTGGCGCGCGTCGATACGCTGCTGCACGACGAATTCAAGATGATCGTTGGCGAGATCGCCACGCTCCGGCGCGACATCGGCGGCCTGCGCCCCGATCACATGCGCTTCGAGCGGATCCCGGAAGCCGGCCGCGAACTCGACGCCGTGGTCGAGGCGACCGAGACGGCGACCGTCGCCATCATGGAAGCGGCCGAGACCATCATGGCCGCCGATGCCTCCGATCCGGAAGCCTACAAGGCGCTGGTCGACGACAAGATGATCGTCGTCTTCGAGGCCTGTTCCTTCCAGGACATCACCGGTCAGCGCATCCGCAAGGTGGTGCGCACCCTCGGCTGGATCGAGGAGCGTCTCGGCCAGTTGAGCCAGCGCCTGAAGTTCGGCGAGGCCGATCCCCTCCACGTCCACGAGACCGAGGAGGAACGCCGCCAGCGCGAGCTCATTCTCCACGGCCCGCAGATGAAGGGCGAGGGCGTCAGCCAGGATTTCGTCGACGACGTCTTCGCCATGTCCGACCAGGACGCCATCGACAAGCTCTTCGATTGATCGCGAGCGCCATGCGCGACACGACGAAGCCGCCCGAGCCTCTCGGGCGGCTTCGTCGCTTTGTGATGAATTCGAGGCGCCTCACGCGAAATTCGGGCGAATCCCTCCGAACTTCGCGTTCCGCTCGTCGAAAGCCCGTCTGAGCAAGGGCTTTTCGACGAGTTGAATCCGGCATCGCGGAACGCGATCTGCCGGATTCCGTATCAACGCGCCGCCGTTCCCGGAACGATGCGGATACCGGGGCGCGGGGCCTCGGCCTCCGCGGCCGGACGTGGTCTCGGCATCGGCCGGGGCACGGGAGCCGGTGGAGCCGCCGGACGAGCCGCCTGGGCGCGCCCTTCGGCCGCCGTCGATTTCGGCTGGGGGGGCGGGGGCGCCGCCGCGGCCTGGGTCGCCGGTGTCGGCGCCGCGGCGCGCGCCTCCGGCGAAGCCTTGAGCACGTCGGCGCGCACCGGCCGCGGCGGCGCGAACAGGAAGCCCTGGCCGTAGCGCACGCCGAAATCGAGCACGTCGACGACGTCCGCCTCGCGTTCGACATGGTCGGCGATCAGTTCCATGCCGAAGCGCTGGAAATAGTCGGCGAGATCGGCCGCATGGATGTCGGTGCCGAGATCGCCGGAACGGCCGAGCAGTCGGTCGGTGGTGATCTTCACATAGCGGAAGCCGAGGTCGGCGAGGTTCTGGAAGCTGATCTTCAGATCCGACACCTGATCGATCGAGAAGCGGAAGCCGAGCCCCCGCAACAGCCTGAGCCCTTCCGTCTCGATCGGCCCCATGTTGCGCACCGAGGCGTGCGGGAACTCCAGTACCAGCATGTCGCGCAGATCGCGATTGGACTCGAGCTGGCGGACGAAGTCCTCGAAGAAGGCGCTGTCGCCGAGGCTCGCCGGCGACAGGTTGAGGAAGATCCCCACCTCCTTGGAGCGCGTCGCCAGACGGCGCAGGATCTGCACCGTCTTCATCAGGATCTGCTGGTCGATCACCGTGACGTAGCCGTGCGATTCCGCGATCGGGATATAGTCGGAGGGGTGGATCGTCTCGCCGTCGTCGCTTCTCAGCCGCGTCAGGCATTCGTAGAAGCGCACCTTGCGCTGCGGCAGGGTGACGATCGGCTGGAGGTGCAGGTCGATCCGTTCCGCATCGATCGCCCCGCGGACCAGGGCGAGGAACCCGTCGGCGCCGAGATGGGCGAAGCGATCCGGCACCAGCGGCGACACGCCCTCCGGTCGCGGTTCGATCGCGCCCCGCCGGCTCGGGGCCGCCTCCCCGCCGCGCGAGGCCGGCGACCGGCTCTCCGCCACCGCGATCTCGAGGTCGGCGACCGTCTCGATCACCTGGCGGGTGAGCGTCCCGATCACCTCGACCTCGGCGACGATCTGTTCGAACTCGTCGCGATGACGCCGGGCGCCACCGTCCTCGACCGCCCCCAGACGCCGCTCGATCGCGGTGATGTCGCCCTCGATCTCGGTCATGCGGCGCGCCAGCGTGGAGAAACGCGCCTCGGTGTCGCGTCGGCCGCGACGCCTGAGCCCGTCGAGACGCAGCAACACCAGCACCGAGAACACCACCACCGCGGTCGCCACGGCGCTGCCGATGGCGACGTCGAAGCGATAATGCGCGATCACCCCGACCGACGCGGCGACGATCGGGATGCAGATCGCGATGAACAGATCGGCGAGGCGGTGCATGGAACGAACCGGTGAGGACACACGCGACCGGCCCGTCGGCCGATCGCGAAGCGGATCGCCGCACCATGCCTGATTCACGCCGTCGAGGCCAAGCGATCGCCGCCCGAGGCGACGCGGACGGCGGAGGTTTTCCACGAAGACCGGCCGTATCGATCGCGCAGAGGTGATCGCCGCGCCGCTCCGCCGCCTTGACCGCACCTCGGGCGCTTCCCCAAATGCACCGGAAGAGCGCCGGTTCGCGCCGATCCGGCCGTCGAAGAGGATCTTTGCGATGATCACCCTGAACGTCGAAGGCATGACCTGCATGGGCTGCGTCGCCAGCGTCGAGAGCGCGCTGAAGAAGGCCGATCCGTCGGCGAAGGTCGCCGTCGACCTGCCCACCGGCAAGGTCGACGTCGACGGCGCGTTGAGTTTCGAGGCGGCCAAGGACGTCATCGAGGCGACCGGTTTCGACGTCAGGGGCTGAACGCGAAACCCGTCGCGGCGGTCGGTCGAACGTCGGTTTCCGATGCGGCGACGGAACCCGGACGGGGCGTGCGGCGTTGCCGTCGCGCCGACCCTTGCGGTGGCCATGAAAGGCGATTGCGTCGGGCATCGAAGGGTGGCATGACGCGACGCCACACCCGCCGGATTCCGCCCCGATGAGCTTCTTTCGCGTCTATCTCCGCGCCCTCGGCCTCGTCGGGCCGGACAAGGGCCTCGCCCTCGGCCTCGCCTTCTCCGGCGTCGTCCTCGCCTTCCTCGGTTTCGCCGAGCCGATCCTGTTCGGCAAGGTGGTCGACGCACTGACCAACGACCGCCCGGCGATGGGCATCGTCGGGGTGTGGGCCGGCCTCGGCTTCGTCGGCATCGCTGCCGGCATCTTCGTCGCGCTCCACGCCGACCGCCTCGCCCACCGCCGCCGGCTCGAGGTGATGAAGTCGTTCTTCGAACACGTCATCCAACTGCCCGCCTCGTTCCATTCCGACGAACAGTCCGGCCGCCTCATCGCGGTGATGCTGCGCGGCACCGATCACCTGTTCTCGCTCCTGCTCTCGGTCTTCCGCGAGCACCTGACCGGCATCGTCATGCTCCTCACCCTGGTGCCGGTGGCGATCTGGATGAACTGGCGCATGGGTCTGCTGCTCCTCGGCCTGATGGTGATCTACACCTCGCTGTCCGTGGTGGTGGTCAGAAAGACCCGGTTCGGCCAGGAACGCGCCGAGACCTACCACTCCGAGCTCTCCGGCCGTGTCGTCGACGTCATCGGCAACGTCTCGGTGGTGCAGTCCTTCACCCGCCTGCAGGAGGAGGCGCGGGCGCTGCAGGGCATCATGGGCAATCTCATCGCGGCGCAGTTCCCGGTGCTGAACTGGTGGGCGCTCGCCTCGATCCTGACCAAGGCGGCGGCGACCATCACCATCGTCTCGCTCTTCGCTCTCGGCACCTCGCTCCACGCCAAAGGCGAGATCACCGTCGGCGAGATCGTCTCCTACGTCGGCTTCGCCACCATGCTGATCGGCCGGCTCGACCAGCTCACCCACTTCCTGTCGAGCCTCGTCTTCGACGCCGCCGGTATGCGCCAGTTCTTCGCCGTGCTCGATCAGACCTCGACACTGGTGGAGAAGCCGAACGCCCCGGCCCTGAAGGTCGAAGGCGGCCGCGTCGTCTTCGAATCCGTGAGCTTCACGTATCCGAAGTCGAACTCGGGCATCTTCGACGTCTCCTTCGTCGCCGAGCCCGGCGAGACGGTGGCGATCGTCGGCCCGACCGGCTCGGGCAAGTCGACGGCGCTGGCGCTCTTGCAGCGTGCCCGCGACCCCGACGCCGGCCGGGTCACCATCGACGGCCAGGACCTGCGCGACGTGACGATCGACAGTATCCGCCGCTCGATCGGCGTGGTCTTCCAGGATCCCGGCCTGTTCGACCGCTCGATCGCCGAGAACCTGCGCATCGGCAAGCCCGACGCCACCGACGACGAGATCCGCCACGCCGCCGCTCTCGCCGAAGCCGACGGCTTCATCGAGAACAAATCCGGCGGCTACGACACCCGCGCCGGCGAACGCGGGCGCGGGCTTTCGGGCGGCGAGCGCCAGCGCCTCGCCATCGCCCGTGCGGTGCTGAAGAACGCCCCCATCCTCATCCTCGACGAGGCGACCTCGGCGCTCGACAACGAGACCGAGCTGAAGATCAAGCGGGCGCTCGACAAGCTGGCGCGCGACCGCACCACCTTCGTCATCGCCCACCGCCTCTCCACCGTCCGCTCCGCCGACAAGATCCTCTACATGGAGGCCGGCCGCATCCTCGAGGTCGGCAAGTTCGACGCCCTGGTCGCCGAGGGCGGCCGCTTCGCCGATCTGGTCGCGGCGGGCGAGTTGAAGGACGAGGAAGAGGAAGAAGCGGCGGCCTCGCCGGGGTGAGGGGTGGAAGGACGTCTCACGTCGCCGATCGTCTCACGGCGGGCGGCGGCGCCCGCACTCGACGGTCTCGAGATCCGTCATCCCCGGCCGAAGCGAAGCGGAGGGGAAGGGGATCCATCGATTTTTTCAGGGAGTTGCGAGGCGGATGGATCCCCTTCCCTCGCTTCGCTCGCCGGGGATGACGGCGGTGCGGGTGGCGGCGAATTCGCCCTCTGCGAGTCCCGATCTGCCGCCACCGACCCCGATGACGGCCGATCGCTAAAACTCTAACGATCCTCCGAACCGGATCTTCGCATCCCTCTGCTAGTGACGACGGACCTCGGCCGCGTGTGCCCACGCGGCTTCCGTCGATCTCGAGCAACGGGTCCCGCATGGCTTCGGTTTCCTCCACCTCGTCCTCGCCCTTCGGCGCCGCCGATGACGTCCTCGCCGGCGCCTTCGTCGCCACCACCTCGGACCGTGACGACTGGCGCCCCGCGCCGATCACGCCGGCGTGGGTCCGCGAAGGCCGGCCACTCGCCCGCTTCGTGCCGCTCGCCCGCGGCCGCGACGATCTCGGCTCGACGACGCTGTGGGACTGCACCGACGGCACCTTCGACTGGACCTTCGTCTGGGACGAGACCGTCCACATCCTCGAAGGCGCCGTCACCGTGACCCTGCCCACCGGCGAGGTGCACCGGCTGACCGCAGGCTCAGTCGCCTTCTTCCCGGCCGGGTCCACGGCGGTGTGGAAGGTCGAGGGCTATGTCCGCAAACTCGCCGTCTGCCGCCGCGCCTATCCCGGCCCGCTCGCCCGCGCCGTGGCGCTCGCCCGCCGCGCCAAGTACGGCCTCGCCGCGGCCAAGGCCGGCGCCTCTGATTGGTTCGCCCCCGTCTCGGCGGCGGCGCGCCTGCGTTTCGGCGCCGCTGCCGCGCTCGGCCTGTGGATCGGCCTCGACCTCGTCCTCGACTTCGTCTGAGCGCCCGGCGCGACGCGCCACGACCCCGCCCGCCGGAGCGATCCGGCGGGCGGGGCCGCATCGCGCTCCCGCGTCGTCGCCGGAGCCGTCGCGCCTTCACCCTTTCCGACCTTCGTCGATGCGTTCGCCTTGACAGCGCCGACGCGCGTCCCTATCTCGGCGACAGTCCTCTGGCACTCGTCTCGGATGAGTGCCAGCAGGCACGATTTCCCGGCGCTCGCGCGCCCGTCCGCTCCCGACGAGGGAGGCGGGAGGGGCGAGGGGGCCGCTTCAACCCGCCCACGAGAGGAAATTCTCCCATGGCCACTTCCTTCCGTCCGCTGCACGACCGCGTCGTCGTCGAGCGCATCGAAGCCGAGCAGAAGACCGCCGGCGGCATCATCATCCCCGACACCGCCAAGGAAAAGCCCCAGGAGGGCAAGGTCCTGGCCGTCGGCCCGGGCGCCCGTGACGATGCCGGCAAGCTCGTTCCGCTCGACGTCAAGGTCGGCGACCGCGTGCTCTTCGGCAAGTGGTCCGGCACCGAGGTGAAGATCGACGGCAAGGATCTCCTGATCATGAAGGAGAGCGACATCATGGGCATCGTCGGCTGAGCCGACCGAACCCGAGGCGACGGACATGCCCGGCACCCCAGGAAACCCGATCGTCACCCAGGAGTGGCAGATCGCACTGGTTCTGATCGCCGGCTTCGCCGTCGCCTACCTGCTTCATCGTATTGCCCGTCGCATGGCCGCGAAGGAACGCTCGAGCCGCCGCGACGACCGAGGAGAAGATTGAAATGGCTGCCAAGGACGTGAAGTTCTCCGCCGATGCCCGCGAGCGCATGCTGCGCGGCGTCGACATCCTCGCCAACGCCGTCAAGGTGACGCTCGGCCCCAAGGGCCGCAACGTCGTCATCGACAAGTCGTTCGGCGCCCCGCGCATCACCAAGGACGGCGTCACCGTCGCCAAGGAGATCGAGCTCGAGGACAAGTTCGAGAACATGGGCGCCCAGATGGTGCGCGAAGTGGCCTCGAAGACCGCCGACCTCGCCGGTGACGGCACCACCACCGCGACCGTGCTCGCCCAGGCGATCGTCCGCGAGGGCGCCAAGGCCGTGGCCGCCGGCATGAACCCGATGGACCTCAAGCGCGGCATCGATCTCGCCGCCGCCGCTGCCGTCAAGGATCTCGAGGGCCGCTCCAAGAAGATCAAGACCTCGGGCGAAGTCGCTCAGGTCGGCACCATCTCCGCGAACGGCGAGAAGGCCATCGGCGAGATGATCGCCGAGGCGATGCAGAAGGTCGGCAACGAGGGTGTCATCACCGTCGAGGAGGCCAAGACCGCCGAGACCGAGCTCGACGTCGTCGAGGGTATGCAATTCGACCGCGGCTACCTGTCGCCCTACTTCATCACCAACGCCGACAAGATGATCGCCGACCTCGAGGATCCCTACATCCTCGTCCACGAGAAGAAGCTCTCCAACCTCCAGGCCATGCTGCCGGTGCTCGAGGCGGTCGTGCAGACCTCCAAGCCGCTGGTCATCATCGCCGAGGACGTCGAGGGCGAGGCTCTGGCGACCCTGGTCGTCAACAAGCTGCGTGGCGGCCTGAAGATCGCTGCCGTCAAGGCGCCGGGCTTCGGTGATCGCCGCAAGGCCATGCTCGAGGACATCGCCATCCTGACCAACGGCCAGGTGATCTCCGAGGACCTCGGCATCAAGCTCGAGAACGTCGGTCTGGAGATGCTCGGCCGCGCCAAGAAGGTGACGATCGCCAAGGAGAACACCACGATCGTCGACGGCGCCGGCGCCAAGCCGGAGATCGAGGCGCGCGTCGCCCAGATCAAGGCGCAGATCGAGGAGACCACCTCCGACTACGATCGTGAGAAGCTCCAGGAGCGTCTGGCCAAGCTCGCCGGCGGCGTCGCGGTCATCCGCGTCGGTGGCGCCACCGAGATCGAGGTCAAGGAGAAGAAGGATCGCGTCGACGACGCGCTCGCCGCCACCCGCGCCGCGGTGGAGGAGGGCATCGTCCCCGGCGGTGGCGTGGCGCTGCTGCGCGCCAAGAAGGCGGTCGAGAGCCTCACCTCCGACGTCGCCGACGTCCAGGCCGGCATCCACATCGTGCTGAAGGCGCTCGAGGCCCCGATCCGTCAGATCGCCGAGAACGCCGGTGTCGAGGGTTCGATCGTCGTCGGCAAGCTCGTCGAGGGTTCGGACGCCGAGATCGGCTTCGACGCCCAGACCGAGAAGTTCGTCAACATGGTGTCGGCCGGCATCATCGACCCGACCAAGGTCGTCCGCACGGCCCTCCAGGACGCCGCTTCGGTCGCCGGCCTCTTGATCACCACCGAGGCGATGATCGCCGAGAAGCCGCGCAAGGAAGCCGCTCCGGCGATGCCGGGCGGCGGCATGGGCGGCATGGGCGGCATGGACTTCTGATCGAAGATCGGAAGTCCATGAGAGCCGCCCATGGG